>JAYTQA010000106.1:0-12839 GCA_043746955.1 bacterium
ACCCCACCTGCCACCGAGATCGCCTCATCCAGCGGTCTCGGCCCCTTGAGGGCGATCGGCAGCGCTTTGATGGCCTTGAGGGGCGCCAAACCCCGGCCAAACTCCATTACCAAGGCGATCGCGACAGAGGATAAACCCAGCTTTCTCAATCGGTTAGCCAAAGTCTCGCCCGGCTTCATCGCAGCCAGCCGCAGGGCCAAAACCGCCTCCGACACATCCGGCGCAAGGTCCAGCCGCAACCCAGCCCCGTCCCGCAACTCCCGTGACACCGCATAAATCCCGCCACCCTCCAACCCTTTGGAAGATATCACAAATTCCCCACGCTCGCGCCGTTCCCCGACGCAAAGTGCGACACCTTTCACCGCCACGCCAAAAAACCGTGCCATATGGGCCGACCAATCCACCACAAACCCGATATTGGCCGGCCTAAACCCCTGAATCGCAACACCTTTATCTGCCAACCATGGCACCCAGGCCGCATCTGACCCGAGCCGCGCCCAACTCGCCCCGCCAAGCGCCAAAACCGTCAGATCCGGCCGTAAAACCTCAACAGAATCAATCGTTTGAAAAGCAAACCCCTCATCAAATCCAACCCACCGCCAGCGGCTGCGCAGCTCCACCCCCAACCCGTCCAGCCGCACCAACCAGGCCCGCAGCAAAGGTGACGCTTTCATCACCTTGGGAAACACCCGACCCGACGACCCGACAAACACCTCCACCCCCAGCCCCCGGCACCAGTCGATAACCTGCGCCGGCCCGAACTCCGCCAGCATTGGCGCCAACGCCTTGCAGTCATAAACCTTTGTAAAAGCGGACAAATCCTGGTCCTTAGTGAGGTTCAGACCGCTCTTCCCCGCCATCAAAAACTTCCGCGCCGGGCTTGGTTTGGCCTCGCAAATCACCACTTTGCGCCCGGCTTTGGCCAATTCCTCTGCCGCCATCAAGCCGGCCGGACCCGCGCCGATCACCAGCGCGTCAAGCACTGACGCTGCCCCTGATCTGTACGACCCGGTGTGGATAGGGCATCTCTATCCCATTGTTCTTGCAGGCATTCCAGATTGCGAACAGCACCGGCGACATGAATTTGTTGGCCCCGCCATCGACGCCTTTCACCCAAAACTCCACGCCAAAGTTCACCGCACTATCGCCGAAGCTTTTCAGGTCGCATTCGGGCTTGTCAGGCTCTGACAAAACAAACGGCAAGGCCGCCACGGCGCTGGCGATAATCTCTGGCACGCGGTTCATGTCGGTGTCGTAACTCACGGAAAACAAAGCCTCATATCGGTTGGGCGAGGCTTCTGATGAATAGTTCGTCACCCGGGTCGTGATGAAATGGTCGTTCGGCACCACAATCGAGCGCCCGTCAAAGGTCTGCAAAACGCAGGCCCGTGCGGTCATCTTGATGATCGTCCCCGCCTCGCCGCCATCCAGTCGCACATAGTCGCCAATCGTCGTCTGGCCTTCCAGCAACAGAATCAGGCCCGAGACGAAATTGGCGGCGATTTGCTGCAGGCCAAGACCGATGCCCACACCCACAGCGCCGCCCAGAACCGCCACGGCCGTCAGGTCTATCCCCATGATTTGCATGAGCAAAAGGAAGGCCGTGCCGAAGATTGCGATCTCGACCGCCTTGACCGCAAGCTCGCGTGTGGCGGGAGGCAACTCGCCCTGACCTTTGATGTAATCCGCACTGTGGCGGTTCGACCAGCTGCCGAGCCAGAACAAAAGCCCGCCCGCGATCGCCCCGCGCAGCAGGGAAAGCACCGAGAATTTGATGTTGCCCAAGGCGACCTGGGTCTGATCCAGCCATACCAGCGCGGGCCCCAATACGCCCAAGGCGTAAAGCGCTGCGACCGGCACCAGAACGAAGCGGCCGAGCAGGCGCAAAAAGCCGTCGGTCAGCACTTTTTGCGCCAGTTGCCGGGCCGCGAGGAACAGGAAAACCCGCTTGCCAAAGGCGATGACGGCGGTGGCTCCGAACAGCGACCCGGTGACACTTTCACCCGCAGCGGTCAGCCCGTAGGCGAGCAAGGGCAGGATAAGTGGCAGAAATCGCAAGATAAAACGCCGGATAGCCGAAATCAGACCGGGGCCTTCGGGCGGGGTCAGGCGGCGGGTCAGAACCGGCAAAACGCGGGCGCTGATCAGCCGGGCCAGCAGGTAGGCCAGGATCAGAAGTAAAAACTGCGACCATGCGGCTGGCGACAAAAGCCAGACCAGTGCCACGTCCTTGGCCTGTTCCAGCCAGACCGTCGCTGTCGTCGTCAGATCGGACATGGTGAACACTCCCGGTTGCCAAGGTCATGGCATTGCTGTGGGGGGTGAGGCAAGCCTGCGCTCAGGCCCGGCCACTGGTGGGCGACAGGGTCAGCGGGTCAATGCCCATGGTTTGCAGCGCTTTGGCCCATTTGCGGCGATCCTCGGCGCCGAACACCAATGGGTCAGAGGCTTCGACGGTCAACCAGTCGTTGCGGGCAATCTCCATCTCCAACTGACCCGGACCCCAGCCGGAATAACCAAGCGCCAGAATGGCTTGGGCGGGGCCACGGCCTTTGGCCAGCGCCTCCAGCACATCCAGCGTGCCGGTCATGCCGTAAGCCTGCCCGACTTTGGTGGTGGCCAAGCCGCCGGTGTAATCAACCGAATGCAGAACAAAGCCGCGCCCGCGTTCGACCGGGCCACCGTATTGCACGCGAATGTCGCGGCCAGGCCCAAGCCGTGGCACCTTCAACTGGGTGAGCAGATCGGCAAATGCAAGGTCCGGCAGGGGTTTGTTCACGATCAGACCCATCGCCCCTTCGCTGGTATGCGCGCAAATCAGGATCACGGCGCGGTCAAAGCGCACATCGCCCATGGCAGGCATCGCCACGATCAGTTTGCCGGTCAGGTCCATCGAATCCCCCTGATGGTCAGGATGATGGGAAGTGACGAACCACTCAACCCCCTTGGGCCGCTTCACGCGGGCTTCGCCGCAAAGTGATGGGCTGCGGGCTATCGCACGAGCGGGGGTTTGCCTATGGTCGGGCATGATCAAAGTTGCGCTTCTTGCCCTGATGCTTGCCAGTCCGGCTTTGGCCCAAAGCCAGGATGAAGTTTTGCACGCCGAACTTTTGCCCGGCTGGCGGATGGAGGATGGTCATCGGATGGCAGCGCTGGACCTGCGTCTGGCGCCGGAATGGAAGACCTACTGGCGCGCGCCGGGGGACACCGGAATTCCGCCGATGTTTGACTGGACCGGGTCGGTCAACCTGAAAACCGTGCGGTTTCATTGGCCTAGCCCTAAAGCCATCACGCTGAGCGGGCTGACCAGCCTCGGCTATCTGGGCGAGCTTGTCCTGCCGGTGGAACTGGTGCCCGTCGACCCAGCCAAGCCGGTGACGCTGGCGCTGAAGATGGATCTTGGGATTTGCCGCGAGATCTGCCTGCCCGCACATCTGGCGTTTTCCGGGGTTTTGAGCGGGCAGGGTGGCGCGGATGATCAGATCAAGGTTGCCCTGTCGCGGGAGCCGAAGCGGCTGACCGGGGTGCAAACCTCCTGCCAGGTCGACCCGATTGCCGACGGATTGCGCCTGACCGCGCGGATGGTTTTGCCGGTGCAGGGCGAGGTGGAGACGGTGGCCTTTGAAACTTCGGACCCCAGCGTTTGGGTGGCCACATCGACCAGCCACCGCGAGGGGCCGGTGCTGATCTCGCAGACCGACCTCGTGCCGTCCGCCGGAGCACCTTATGCGCTGGACCGGTCGGGGCTGACCATGACAGTGCTGGCCGATGGTCACGGTGTGGAGTTGCAAGGTTGCCCGGCGCCGTGAGGTGATTGCCGCAGGCGGTCAAAGCAAACCCGGCAAAAATGTGCAGCGGTTTTTCCGCCCGACTTTCGTAATTTCACAAGGTTAGATCAGTTCTGGCGATTGTGTCATCGCCTGAACTGATCCGGCGCTGTGGTCCGGACCGGGCGCCATTATCTTTCCCGCCGCGCGATGCGGATCAGCGTGCGTTCGACCACCGCCATTGCAGGCGCGCGCGAGGTGGAGCGCAGGGTCAGGTCGGTTTCGACCAGCAAGGACAGCGCCTTTTCGATCTGCCAGGTCGTCCAGTTTGACGCCTGTTTCAGCATCCGGTCGCGGCGTTTGAAAAATCCGCGCGACTTGGCAAATCCGGAGGCCGCACCTTCAGGGTCAGTAGCCATCGCGTGCAGAGTGTTGAAGTGGCGCAAGCCGGTGATGCAAAGGGTAACCGGCAAAACCCCCTGAGCCTCCAGCCGCCGCAGGATCGAGCCAATTTCGGCCATGCGCAATTCGGCCACGGCGTCGAGCAGATCCTCGGCCTCGGTTTCGATCGTGGCCGGGGCGAGGGATGCGATTTCAACCGGGGTCAGGGGCAGGGGGTCGCGAAATTTGTAGAGGGAAATCTTTTCAAGGGTTTGGCGAAAATCTCCGGGGTCGAGGTTGCGCGACAAGCCCATGAGTTCGGCCATTGCATCGGGCGGCACGGCGGTGAGACCCGCGCGTTTCAGTTCAGCCTCAATATCCTCCCGGGTCGGCGGATCGTCGTACAGGCCGACACAGATCACCGCGAAATGCTTTTCGGCGAGGGTTTTGAGGCTGGATTTTCCGGTCAGATTGCCCGCGGTCACGATCATGTTGGCGTCGCCGGGCCGCCAGGCATCGAAGGCTATTTGCAGGGTGGCTGACAGGCCATCGGTGGCATCTTCGACCACCACAACCCGCGCACCGGGGAAAAAACCACTGGCTTTGACAGCATCCAGCAGGGCTGGGGCATCCTTGCGCAGGTCGGCGGCGGGGATGCGGGTCAGGCGCATTTCGGCGTCAGCGTTCGCACCAGCCAGGGCCACCACCGCCTCGGCCCGTTTCATGGCAACCCGCATCGCATCCTCGCCAAAGATCACCAAGGCGGCTTTGCCGGGGTCTGGCTGGGCCAGATAGCGCTTCGCCTCGGCCCCCTGAAGTTTCATGCCGGAAAGCTGGGCGAGGCTGCCACGAGGCGCAGCACCACGTCATCCGCGAGCAGTCGCATCAGACGCAAGCTGCCATCGGTTTGCGCAGTCAGACCTGCGACAGTGGTGCCGGTTGCGGAGTAGGAGGTGAAGGTGCCAAAGGCGCCGCCCGCCATGCGCAACTTATCGGCGCGTCGGGTCAGGGTCCAGGTCAGGGTGCCGGTCAGGTTGTAGCGGGTCGTGGCCCCGTCCGGGGTGATGCCAACCCCGACCGGATTGGTGGCGATGGTATAGGTCAGGTCATACAATGGGTTGGTCGGGCGGCCCAATCGTTCTTCGATGCGTTGCACGAAATCAAAGCTGTTCTTGTCGCCGGGGTCGGCGGCATAGACCGTGCCTAACAGCCGCTCTGCCGGGCCTTTGGTGCCGAAGGCGGGCGCAAAACCGCAGGCGGCCAGCACCAGCGGCATTAGCAGAACTGACCGTCTAGACCACGACATTGATGATGCGCCCCGGGACCACGATCAGCTTCTTGACCGGCTGACCGGCGAGGAAGCGAATGACATCCTCGTTCGCAAGGGCAATCTTTTCAACCTCTGCCGGGGCCATATCCTTTGGCACGCTGATTTCCGCCCGCCGCTTGCCGTTGATCTGGATCGGCAGGGTGACAGTGTTGAAGGTCAGCATCGCCGGATCGGCCTTGGGCCAAGGGGCTAGGATGCACAGGCCCTGGCCGCCCTGAAAGGTCCAGACCTCCTCGGCGATATGCGGGGTCATCGGCGACATCAGCTTGGCCAGGGTCCGGATGGCTTGCCTGAGCGTGACTGTGGAGGCGGAGGAGCGGGCAATGGCGTTGGTGAATTCATAAAGCTTGGCGATGGCCTTGTTGAAGGCGAAACCCTCGATCCCCGCCGTCACCTCGGCAATCGCGCGGTGCATGGCGCGCAAGAGGTCATCGTCGCCCTCGCCCTTGTGGTCGAGGGGCATCTCGCCGATGCGAGTGCTGAGCGCCCAGACACGGGTGAGGTGTTTGAAGGTCGCTTCGGCACCGGAGGCGGTCCATTCCACATCCCGTTCGGGTGGCGAGTCAGACATGACGAACCAGCGAGCGGTATCCGCGCCGAAAGCCGCGATGATGTTCATCGGATCGACGACGTTCTTCTTGGACTTCGACATTTTGGCGGAGGGGATGACAGTCACCTGAAGGTCAGCGAGCAACGTGATCGCATTCAGAACTTCGTCTGAAACTTCTGAAGCTTCAGGATCAACGCCGATGTCCGCCAGCCTGCTTTTCAGAACAGTCACGACATTGCCGTTGATCGCAAATTTTCGGATGTCTTCGGGCAAGTGATACGCCGGTCTGCCGTTGGCGTCGGTGGTCTTGTAAATCTCATGCGTCACCATGCCTTGGGTGAACAAAGCATTGAACGGCTCAATCGCATTCATCGGCAAATGGCCGGTCTTGTGCATCGCGCGGGCGAAGAAACGGGAGTAGAGCAGATGCAGGATCGCATGCTCCACCCCGCCGATATATTGGTCGACGTTCATCCAATAGGCGATGTCATCGGCGACAGTCGGCGTGGTGGCATGGGGCGCGGTGAAGCGGGCGTAATACCACGACGAATCCACGAACGTGTCCATCGTGTCGGTTTCGCGCTTGGCCGGGATGCCGCACTTCGGGCAAGCGCAATCGCGCCAAGTCGGGTGGCGGTCCAAAGGGTTGCCGGGGCGGTCGAAGGTCACGTCATAGGGCAGTTCGACCGGCAGGTTTTCCTTTTTCTCGGGCACTACGCCGCAGGTCGGGCAATGCACCACCGGGATCGGGCAACCCCAATAGCGCTGGCGGCTGATGCCCCAGTCGCGCAGGCGGTAGTTGGTGACCCCTTTGCCATAGCGGTTGGATTCGGCATGGGCGATGGCTGCGGCAATCGCCTCCTCGCCGGTTTGCAGGGGGTTTCCGGCAAAGCCGCGTATATAGTGAACGCGTTCGGACTTCATCGGGATGAAGGCTTCGGACAGCCGCGCATCCTCGGTGCCTTCGGCCACAAAGACCGATGGAATGGCAAGGCCGTATTTGGTGGCGAATTCAAAGTCGCGGGCGTCGTGGGCGGGGCAGCCGAAAATCGCTCCGGTGCCGTAGTCCATCAGGATGAAGTTGGCGACATAGACCGGCAGTTCGACTGAAGCATCCAGCGGGTGTTTCACCCGGATGCCAGTATCCAGCCCGCGCTTTTCGGCCGTCTCCACAGCCTCTTCCGTGGTGCCAAGGCGGCGGCAATCGGTGAGGAATTTGGCCAGCACCGGGTTGCCGACCTCCAAAGCCTTGGCCAACGGGTGATCGGGCGAGATGGCGGCGAAAGAAGCCCCAAGCAGGGTGTCGGGGCGGGTGGTGTAAACCTCAAGGCGTTCAAAGCCCGCAGGAGCGCCCACCGTTTCAAACGCAAACTGCAGACCGCGCGATTGGCCGATCCAGTTGGCCTGCATCAGGCGGACCTTTTCGGGCCAGTCGTTCAACCCATCCAATGCCGACAGCAACTCCGCCGAATAATCGCTGATCTTGAAGAACCATTGGGTCAGTGCGCGGCGTTCGACCAAAGCGTTCGACCGCCAGCCGCGCCCGTCGATCACCTGTTCGTTGGCCAGCACGGTCATATCGACCGGATCCCAGTTCACCACCGCATTCTTGCGGTAGACCAGCCCCGCCTCCATCATGTCGATGAACATCGCCTGTTGCTGGCCGTAATACTCCGGGTCGCAGGTGGCGAGTTCGCGGCTCCAGTCAATCGACAGGCCAAGTGGCTTCATCTGGCCGCGCATGTCGGCGATGTTACTATAGGTCCAGTCGCGCGGGTGACCACCCCGTTCCATCGCGGCATTCTCGGCCGGCATCCCGAACGCGTCCCAGCCCATCGGATGCAGCACGGAAAAGCCCTGCGCGGCTTTGGTGCGCGCCACCACATCGCCCATCGTATAGTTGCGGACATGGCCCATATGGATCCGGCCCGAGGGGTAGGGGAACATCTCCAGCACGTAATATTTGGGCTTGGACGGGTCGCGCCTGGCCGCAAAGACCTTGGCCTCATCCCAGGCCTGCTGCCACTTCGGTTCGATCACGGCGGGTTCGTAGCGCGACATCTTTGGCACCTTGTTCAATCGGACCGGACTTAAACCCGTCAGCCCCAAAAGGTCCAGCCGCAGGGGCCGGGCTCAGGCAAAATAATCGCAGCGGTTACCGGGCAGCGGTTACCGGGCAGAGGTTGCCGGGCAGAGGTTGCGGGGCAGAGGTTGCGGGGCAGAATTTACCGGGCAGCGGTTGGGGGCAGCGGTTACAGGTGGGAATCCGCGATCCGCAGTTGGCGGGCCCGATTCAGGATGGCATCCTCGACCGCGTTCACCGTCTCGGGGGCGACCGACGCGCCGTTCGAGCCCTGCAAGGACAGCTTCAGACTGCGCGCATCCAACGCCGGGTCTTGCACATAGATCGTGGCGCGGTAGCTGCGGCCACCGCCCGGCGGCGTGCCATAGCCGGTCACGATGACACCGGTGAACGGGTCAACCGACTGGATCGGCAGAAAGTTCAACACGTCCAGCGCCGCATTCCAGATGTATTTGTTGACCCGCACCGTCACATTCGGATCGGTGTTCTTGTTGAACAGATCGAAGATTGTCGCACGCGGCTTGTCGGCCCCTGAGGCGTGGTTGATCGCAGCCGTCTCGGCCACATTGGCGTTGTTGGTCGCGTCCGGCGGCACGGCACCACTGCGATGGCCGAACAGCCCACCACCGCCGCAGGCCGTAAGGACGGTCAGGGCCAGAACGGCAACAAGGTAGCGGCTGTGACCCATGTACGATCCCCCGGGGTTTGGCATCCGTGTTAGCCCAGCAGCGCAAGGCTGCCAAGGCCTTTCCCCCCAAGCACGCCGGGGCTGGCGGTCACCTGCAGCGGCAACCGGGTTATGGGCAAGCCTTGGGGGAGACTACGAATCGGCTGCGGCGGGTTTTGGCGACAGCGCCGGTCAAACCTGCGGAAAACCGTCACAGTTAGCCTCCGTCGGGCTTGAATCCTGCGGCGGGCTGCCAACTCAGGTCGAGGGATATATCGAATGCGCGCGTAGGTGAGGCGGGACTATGGCGCAACTGTGGCAAAGCTGCACCAATGGCCTTGCCTTTGCCCAAAACCCCCGCGCTTCGCGTTGCAATCCGGGCCTTGAAGGGCGAAAGGAAGGCATACCCAGTTCGGACTATCCTGAGTTGGGCGACCCCTGATGATACAACGAGGGAAAAACGATGAAAAAGATTCTTCTTGCGACCACCATGCTGGCGTCAACCGTCGGCTTCGCTGCTGCTGACGTTGCAGTTACCGGCTCTGCCCGCATGGGTTTGGTTCACCAACGCACTGGTGTTGTTGCTGCAGCGCCGGCCGTTGCTGCGACACCTTTTAATCTCGCAACTTTGGCCGTTGCAGGAAATCCGGGCAAACTCGAGACCCAGTTCTCTTCGCGCGTTCGGATTGTGTTCACCGGTACGGGCACCACTGACAGCGGACTGACGTTCGGTGCTTCGATGCGCGCTGACCAATCCGGCGGCAACTCGACCGATACCCAGACCACCAATGGTTCTTCGACTGCTTACATCTCTGGTGCGTTCGGCAAGCTGACGTTTGGTGACGTGGCTGGCGGTGCTGGCGACTACCTGGTTGGCCAAATTTCCTACGTTGGTTTCACCAGCCTGGGTTCGACGAACGAAATCGGCTTCCTGCCGGGGACCGCGACCGCTGCGCGTTACGACTACACCTCTGGCAACCTGAGCTTTTCTTTGGGCGTCTCGCAGCCGGGCGCTGCATCTAAAGCCGCTAGCGCGAACAAGAACTCGATCGCTTTGAAGTACGCGACTGGTGCGTACTCGGGTGCTATCAGCTACGAAACTGTCCAAGGGAACAACTTGGTTTCCTTTAAAGGTTCGGCCACGTTTGGTCAGGCTACGGTTACTTTGAAGGCTGCTAAGGCCAAGTTCGCGACCGTTGCAGCGCTGCCGACCGCTACCAAAGGCAAGACCGAGTTCGGGGTTTCGCTGGACTACAAAGTGATGCCTGCTCTGAAGCTGACCGCTTACTTCACCGACCACAAGGACACCAACCTCATCTCCAAGGGTATTGGCGCGTCTTATGACCTCGGCGGCGGCGCTTCGGTTATCGGCGGTGTCGTGAAATATGGCGCTGATACCATCGGCGACGTTGGCGTGACGATGTCGTTCTGATCCACCCGGATCTGAATGCGGAAAGAGCGGGCCATGTGCCCGCTCTTTTCTATTGGCGGCTCTGGCGTGATGTCGGCACCGCTCCCAGTTACGGCGGTGGATTGCCGAAGTGTTCGGTCAGTGGCGTAAGGTACGGCTCAAACCCGCGCCATTTGCTGCTGCTGCCGGTGTAGATGCCCTGCCGCACCTGCCGCAGACTGGCGGTCTGGACCGAGCGTTTGTTGTCCTGCGGGGCAAGGCAGGCCGGATCAAACGGCAAGTCGCAATACGCCAGCACCGCGCGGATCGTAGGCTCGGGTTGGCGGGTCAGCCGTTCATAGTCGACATCCAGAAACCCGTCGGGATATTCCTGCCGCCAATGGTGCATCGTCTCTTCATACAGGTCATAAAAACCGATGATATCTTCCAGCCGGTTGGTGTAGCCATGGGTGAGATTGGTGAACAGCGTCTTGTAGTTTGACCAGCTGACCGCGACCGGATCGCGCCGCATATGCAAAATCCTGGCCTCTGGCAAGGCCTTGCGGATCAGACCCAGCCAGCGGAAATTGCCGGGCAGTTTATCTACCACAACCGGTTCATCGCCGGGCAGCCGCTGGATGGCCGCAAGATAGCCCAAGCGGATGCGCATCAGGGCTGCCGCATCCAACGGGGCGTCGGACTGCGGTTCGGCGGATAGAAGCACGCCCAGATGCTCCATCTCGCCACCGCCAAGCACGGCAGGATGCGCCGACAGCATCTGCTCCAAGAGGGTCGTCCCCGACCGCATCATGCCCAGAATGAAGATCGGACGCCGGGTTGTCGGGATTGCGGTCAGGGCCGACCCGGCATCGCTGGCAAAGCGTTTGCGGAACCCGGCAAAAAGCTTGCGATCCTGATCAAGGCTGTAGCGGGTCTGGCTGGCGCGCAAGTCATTGCCGCGCTTGAGATTTTCAAAGCTGCCCGCCACATCGCCGGTATCCTCCAGCGCCTTGGACAAGGCGAAATGCAGCGAAACCCGGTCTTCCACTTCTGCGGTCGGGGGCTGAGGCGCACCCGTCAGCCGTTGCATGGCGGCGATATGCGGGTCGCCGGGGGCAAAATCCATCGTCCGGCTGAGGTTATAATAGGCGCGGCCAGAGGCGGGATTGATCCGTAAAGCCGCCTCGAACTGCGATTGCGCTGCATCCAGATCGCCCAGGGTCAGCAAGACGTTGCCCAGAACAACCCTGATCCGGTCGTCGTCCGGCCAGCGCAGCAATGCCTGCTCCAAGGTCAGGCGCGCTGCGGTTTCCCGGTTCGCGGCAGATTGGGCGAGGGCAATCCGCGTCACAGCTTCGGGATCATCGGGGCGCAGTTTGGCGATATGGCTAAAGCAGGCAATCGCCTGGTCATGGTGCAAGTGCTGGGTGAACAAGGGCCCCAGCTGTTCCAACCCCGGCAGATAGTCCGGGCTGTGGTGAGCAAGGTCACGCAGCACCTGAATGGCCCGGTCGATCTGGCCGGTTTTGCCAAGCGCGATGCCAAGGTTGACCGCAGCCTCCCGGAAGGCCGGGTCAAGGCGCAAGGCGGTCTGAAGGTGTGGGATGGCGTCGGCCAGATGCCCGGCCTCCATCAACACGCCGCCAAAGACGTTGCGAGCCAGCGGGCTGTTGGGGTTCAGCCGCGCCGCAGCCGCCATATCCTCAACTGCAGCAGGCAGACCGATCCGACTGCGTATTTGCAGGAAGCGTTGCAGATGGGCCTGCACAAACGGGCGGGCGGGCAAGCCGCTGACAGCCTCCTGCGCTTCGGCCAGTTGGGCCAGAAGGCGGGGGTTGTCGGGGAAACGCTCAAGGGCTGCCAAAACCTCAGCGCGGCCCACCTGAGGGCGACCGGCCCTGATCTCGGCCTTGGCAGTGCGCAAAAGGCGGTCGATGTGGGTGGTCACGCGGGCCTCTGCGGGTCGGGTGAGGCTTTATTAGGCTGCGCGCCGCCCAACTGCAACTGCAGCAGCCCGGGCCTTTTCTTTCCACCCAAGCTGTGGCCATCTGCGGGCGTAAAGCCGAGGGCCGAATGTCGTTGTCCGAAATTCAACTGCGGCTGGACGCGGCCCTCGCCGCTGCGGGCCGGTTGCCGGGGTCAGTGACCTTGGTCGCGGTGTCCAAAGTGCAGCCCGATGCCCGGGTGTTGGAGGTGCTGACCGCCGGCCACCGCGTTTTCGGCGAGAATTATGTGCAAGAGGCTGCGGCCAAATGGCCGGGTTTTCGGGCGCAGTTTTCCGGCGTGCAGGTCCATATGATCGGCCCGTTGCAAACCAACAAAGCCAAGCAAGCGGTGGCGTTGTTTGACGCCATCCACACCCTCGACCGGCCATCCTTGGCGGATAAGTTGGCGAAACTGGCGCAGGCGCGGGGCGTGTGCCCCGATCTGTTCGTGCAGGTCAACACCGGGCTTGAACCGCAAAAAGCCGGGATTTTGCCGGAAGGTTTGGACAATTTCCTGAAAGACTGCCGGGCGATTGACCTGCACCCGCTTGGCCTGATGTGCGTGCCGCCCGAAGGTGAAAACGCCGCACCGCATTTCCGCATGCTGGCCGAAATGGCCGCACGCAACGGCCTGACCGGCCTGTCGATCGGGATGAGCGGCGATTTCGAGCTGGCGGTGGCCATGG
>JAYTQA010000107.1:0-1799 GCA_043746955.1 bacterium
CTGGGCGTTGAATATTTCAGCAATCGCGGACAGCTTCTTGGCCTCCATAATCCCGCCCAGCCGCCCCAAAGCCGGTTGCAGGATCTTCACCCCACCCGCCCGCAACAGAGTACCGAATTCGGCCTTGGTGGTCAGACGTTCGCCGGTGGCGATCGGGATGCGCACGTGGCGCGCCACCTCGGCAAACTCCAGAAGGTTGTCGGGCGGGATCGGTTCTTCGTACCACAAGGGGTTGTAGGGTTCCAGCGCCCGGCCCATGCGGATGGCACCCGCGGTGGAAAACTGGCCATGGGTGCCGAACAGAAGATCGGCCTTGTCGCCGACTGCCGCCCGGATTTTGGCGCAGAATTCCACGCTGCGCGCGATATCCGACATGGCCGGTTCATGCCCGCCCCTGATCGTATAGGGCCCGGCGGGGTCGAATTTGACCGCGGTAAAACCCTGCTGCACCGCCCGTGCCGCGGCCTCTGCTGTCATGTCGGGGTTCACCCAGAACTCGGCCGCATCCTCGTGGGGTTCGGGGTAAAGATAGGTGTAGCTGCGGACCTTTTCGTTCATCCGGCCGCCCAAAAGCGCCCAGACCGGGCGGTTGCGCGCTTTGCCAAGGATGTCCCAGCAGGCAATCTCCAACCCCGAAAATGCCCCCATCACGGTCGGGTCAGGGCGCTGGGTGAAACCGCTGGAGTAAACCCGGCGGTACATAAGTTCAATGTTTTCAGGGCTTTCGTTCCGCATGTGGCGGTCAAACACATCCTCGATCACCGCGATCATCGCCTTGGGGCCGACGGTGGAGGCATAGCATTCGCCGTAGCCCGTGATGCCGTCATCGGTGGTGATCTTGGGGAAAATCCAATAGCGCCCGCCCCAGCCGGGGGCAGGCGGGGCCACAACGAATATCTCCAGGTCTTTGAGCTTCATATCGGCCTCCCCCTTTTGGCTCAGCCTAAGCGGCCACGCGCCAAACATGTGGTAATCCGCGACGCCCAATGTCGCAAACTGGCGCTTCTGCTCCCACCTATTTTCTGTCCAAAAATATCCCTCGGGGGTCTGGGGGTGGGAAACCCCCAGCCTCAGCCCAGCAAACCACGCTCAGACATGGCCAATCCCCGCCAGAAACCCACGCAACACGGCGGCATATTCCGCAGGCTGTTCCACCATCGGCAAATGCCCCGCCCCGCGCATCAGATGAAACTCGTGGCCGGGGATCAGTTCGGCAGTTTCGCGCACCAGGTCGGGCGGGGTGGAGCCGTCATTGGTGCCCGCCACCGCCAGAACCGGCAGCCGCAGGCTCGCGGTGGTGGTGTAAAAATCGCTGGCGCCGATGGCCGCCGCACAACCGGCCCAACCTTCGGGTGCGGTTTCGGTCAGCATGCGGCGCAGGGTGGGCATTTGCGGATGGCTCTGCCAATGCGGGCCCAACTGGCGCTGCATGGCGGCGTCGGCGTAGGATTCCAGCCCCTCCGCCCGGATTTGTGCTACGCGGGTGGCCCATATCGCAGCGGTGCCGATCCGGGCGGCGGTGTTGGACAAAACCAGCGCGCGCACAAGGTCGAGGCGTTTGACCGCCAACCCCTGCGCCACCAACCCGCCCATCGAGACGCCAATGAACACCGCCTCCTTGATCTCAAAATGCTCGATCAGACGTTCAGCGTCGCGGATCAGCGCGCCCATGGTATAGGGCGCGGCCGGGGTGTCAGAGCCGCCATGGCCGCGATGGTCGTAGGTGAGCGTCCGGTAGCCGGGCAGGTGGCCGAGCACGCCGTCCCAGATCGACAGGTTGGTGCCCAAAGCGTGGGAGA
>JAYTQA010000108.1:0-29032 GCA_043746955.1 bacterium
CATTACGTTACCGCCGATCTGGATGAAGGCCCGATCATCGAACAGGACACCGTCCGCGTGACCCACGCCCAAAGTGCCGAGGATTACGTGAGCCTTGGCCGCGATGTGGAAGCCCAGGTGCTGTCGCGCGCCATCCACGGCCATATTCACCACCGGGTGTTTCAGAACGGCAACAAGACGGTGGTGTTTCCCGCCTCGCCGGGGTCTTACGCGTCGGAACGGATGGGTTAGGTTGGCCCCAATTCTGAACGAAACCTTAACAAAAATACCAAAATCTTTGTATATCAATACCTTAGAAAAACGTCCACATGTGGACGGGGTGCATTTTCGGCGGCAAAAGGACTACAGGCGAGGGTCAGGCAGCCTACCGATACCCCGCCGCCTGCAATTCGAACAGTTCCGCATACTGGCCGGATTGGGCGAGCAGTTCATCATGCGTCCCCGAAGCCTCCACCCGACCATTCGCCAGCACCAAAATCCGGTCAGCCATCCGGACCGAACTGAACCGGTGCGAGATCAGGATGGCGGTGCGCCCGGCACTGAGTTCTTTGAAACGCTGGAACACCTCAAACTCTGACCGTGCATCCAAGGCGGCTGTCGGCTCATCGAGGATCAGCACATTGGCGTCGCGCATATAGGCCCGGGCGATCGCCAGCTTTTGCCATTCGCCGCCCGACAGATCGACGCCGTTCTGAAAGCGCTTGCCGATCATCTGGTCGTATTTGTCCGGCAGTCCGTCGATCACCCGATCCGCCAGACTGCGGCCAGCGGCCTGCATGATCCGGGGCCGGTTGTCGCGGTCCTCGATCCGGCCGACCGCGATATTGTCGGCGGCGGTCAGGGAATAGCGCATGAAATCCTGAAAGATCACCCCGGTGGCGCTGCGCAAACCGGCAAGGTCATATTCGCGCAGATCGTGGCCATCAAGCAGGATGCGGCCTTCGACCGGGTCATAGAGCCGGGCGAGCAGCTTGACCAAGGTGGTCTTGCCCGCACCGTTTTCCCCGACCAAAGCCAAAGTCTCCGCCGCGCGGAGTTCAAAGCTAAGCCCGCGCACCGCCCAGTTTTCACTGCCCGGATAGCGGAAGCCAACGTTTTCGAACACAAAACCCTGGCCTATCGGCACAGGCACCTTGCGGGCGTTGGGCAGCGACATGATCTGCGGTTGCACGTTGAAAAAGCTGAACAGGTCATCCAGATACAACGCCTGTGCAGCGGTGGAGGAGAAGCTGGACAACAACCCCTCCAGCAAACTGCGCAGCCGCAGGAACGACCCGGACAGGAAGGTCAGGTCGCCAATCGTCAGGGTGCCTTGCAGCGTGCTGGCGATGATGAAGGCGTAGGCCGCGTAATAGCCCAGCGTTCCGACGCTGGTGAACACCCCACCCCAGAACGCCCGCTGCAAGGCAATCCTGCGGTTGGCGGCATAAAGGCTTTCGGATAGCGCGCGGTAGCGATCGGTCAGAAAGCGGTTCAGGCCAAAGATCTTGACCTCTTTGGCGGTTTCCACGCTGGCGGCGGTCTGGCGCACATAATCCAGTTCACGGCGTTCCGGGGTGCGGCGGAAATCCAGCGAATAACTTTGCGCGTTGAAATGCGCCTCACCCACGAAGGCGGGCACCAGCGCCACCAGCAGCAGCAGGATCAGCCAGGGGTTATAGACCAGCAGGCCTGCAGCAAAGGTGGCGACCGTCACCATATTCTGGCCTTGGGTGAACAACTGCCCCATCAGCGTCATCCGGCCACTGGACTGCCTGCGCGCGCGTTCCAGCTTGTCCTGAAAATCGGCGTCCTCAAAATCTTCAAGGTCCAAGGTCGCGGCATGTTCCATCAGCCGGATCGAGGATCGCATGGTCAACTTGTCGGACAACAGCGAATCCAGGAGGCCAACCACCCGACCCAAAATATCCGACAGGATCGCCAGGCCGAATTCGGTGGCGACATAGAGCGTCAATCGCCCCAAATGCCCGGCCTGCCACCAGCCCAACGCGGTGGTCGGGTGGTTGGGCAAAGCCGACAGGTGGATCACATCGTCGATGATCAGCTTGCCGATCCACAAAGCCGCGACCGGAAGCACCGCCCGCGTCAGGCGCAGCACGACCGAGGCCATGGTCAGCAGCGGGCTCGCATCCCAGACCAGCCCGAGAAACGGCGGTATGTTGCGCAAGGCCGCAAAGCGCGCGCGGTAGGAAGTGGGCGGCGTTGCGGCGGTTTTTTCAGCGATCACGACCAGAACCGACCTTTTTCCAGCTTAGGAGCTGCCTGTTGATCTGGGGGTTCGTAAGACAGACATCAACCGGCCAGTTACTGCGCCAGACAGGCAATCCGGCACCCCTTGGTCAAAAGGGATGCCGGATCGGGACGGGTGCCTGATTTACTGGCTGAACCCGATATTCTCCATATGCAGGCTCAGCGTCGGGGTGATCACCGAGCCCATGACATTCTTGTTCATCAGATAGTTCAGCGTCTCATAATGGGTGAACACCAAGGGCGCATCCTGGCTGACCATGGTGCGGATCTTTTGGTATAGCCCGATCCGCGCCGCATCATCCGCACTT
This sequence comes from bacterium, assembly GCA_043746955.1. Taxonomy (GTDB): domain Bacteria; phylum Pseudomonadota; class Alphaproteobacteria; order Rhodobacterales; family Rhodobacteraceae; genus Stagnihabitans. The sequence continues at coordinate 2,559 of JAYTQA010000108.1, forward strand.
GCCGCTGCCTGATCAATCAGCGCGTCCACCGCTGGATTGGCATAGCCAGAAGTGTTGATCGGGCCGCCCGAATGCAGCACCAAGGCGTAGAAGTTGTCCGGGTCGATCGTGCGTTCCTGATAGGCGCTGGTGATCTGGAACTTGCCGGCCACGAAGGCGTCATACCAGACCGAGACATCAACCGCCTTGATCGTCATGTCGATGCCGATAGCCTTGAGTTGTTCGCGCACCACCTGCCCGGTTTTCAAAAGCTCCGGGTATTGCGACAGGCCAAGGTATTCGACGCTCAGCCCATTCGGATAGCCCGCTTCGGCCAGCAGCTTTTTGGCCGCCGCAATATCGGTGGCCGCACCAAACACGCCGGTTGGGTCATACCAGCGCGACCCGGTGGGCATTTCGGTCAGCCCCGGCTCGCCGGTGCCCATATAGGCCACTTTCTTGATGTCCTCGCGGTTGATCGCCAAGGCAATCGCCTGGCGCACCTTCAGATTGTCAAACGGCGCCAACTTGGTGTTGAGCGTCAGAAAGTCTGGAATACCCGCCACCGGGCTGGTGACATAAGTGAACCGCGCATCCTTGGCCAAGCTCGCCACCTGTTGCAGCGGGATGGCGTCGGCCCAGTCCAGCTCCCCGGCCGACAAAGCGTCGATGCGGCTTTGATCGACGGGCAGGAATTTGAACGTCACCTGATCCAGATGCGGCAGGCCCGCCTTGAAATAGGTCGGATTCTTTTTCAGCGTGATATGGTCGCCCTGCACCCATTCAACAAACTGGAACGGCCCGGTGCCGACCGGATTGCGCGCCGGATCACCACTTTCGATAGCCTTCTGGTTCACAATCTCGCCATTGGTGGCGAGGTTGGTCAGGAACGGCCCGAAGGCGGATTTGAGGTGAAACACTGCAACCGCCGGATCGGTCGCATCGACCGAGTCAATCTGGGCGTAAAGCCCGGCATAGGCGCTGGCGGTCTTGGGGTCCAGAATACGCTGGAACGTGTACTTCACATCCGCCGAGGTGAATTTCTCGCCGTTGTGGAAGGTGGCGTTGGTGACCAGCTTGAAGCTCCAGGTTTTGGGGTCCACCTGCGTCCAGCCGGTCGCAAGGTCGGGCACGAATTTGCCGGTGGCGTCCATGTCGATCAGCTTGCTGAAAATGCCTTCGTAAACCTGCGCGCCGGTGTAGATCGACGAGGCTGCCGGGTCTAGAACATCAGGCTCCCCGGTCAAAGCCGCGCGCAGATCGCCGCCGTCTTTGATCGCTTGGGCATCGGCCACACTGCTGAAGGCCAAGGCTGTCGACAGAACGGTTGCCGCTAGAGTTCGGGTGATCCGCAAAGCGCGGGAAAGGGTCTGCATGGGATGTCTCCTGTTACAGGGATTGGCTGCGGACGAAATCGAGGAAAGTGGCGTTGAACGGATCAGGGCTTTCCCACAGGCAGGCATGACCGCCGGGCACGGTGGCCCATTGCGCAGCGGGGATCGCCTGTTGCAGGGTTTTGGACAGGCGGACCGGGATCAGAATATCCTCCTCCCCCGCCAGAACCAGTGTCGGCACCTTTATCTGGGCCAACCGGTCGGTGGCGTCATGGGCTTGAATGACCGCCAGTTGTGAGAGGTAAGCGCCCAGCGACATCGGCAGTGCCGCCATCGCCTCGGCAAAGGCCGCGGCATCTTCCGCGCGCTCGGTAAAGAACGGCCCGGTAAATGCCCACAAAGAAACATCGCGCATCACGAAGGGCACGCTGGTCAGCTTGGCCAGATCGGCCCACATCGCGAACATGGTCTGGCAGAAGGCATCCGGCCTGCCATAGGTGCAGGCGAGCGTTAAGGATTTGAGGTCGGCGGGATAGGCCAGCGCATATTCCTGCGCGATCATCCCGCCCATCGACACACCCATCAGGTGGAAGCGGCGCAGCCCCAACAGATCCACCAGCGCCTTGGCGTCATCGGCCAGCATCCGCGCGGAATAGTCGCCGCTTGGGGCATCCGAGCGGCCGATCCCCCGGTTGTCGAAGCGCAGGACGCGGTGACCTGCGCCCACCAAAGCGTCGATCTGAAAGCCCCAGCTTTCAAGGTCATCGGCCAGGCCGTTGATCAGCACGATGGTCTCTGGTGCCGTTTGCGGCCCGTCGATCTGGTAGTTCAGGGTAATCCCGTTAAGCAGGGCTGTCGGCATGGAAACCTCCAAAGGCAAGGGTGGGAATGGCGGCAAGCAGGGTGCGGGTATAGCTGTGCTGCGGATGGTGCATGACTTGGGGCGTCGGGCCAAGTTCGACGAGTTGGCCCTGGTACAGAACCGCCACATCATCGCTGACATGCTCCACCACGCCAAGGTCGTGGGTGATGAAGAGGCAGGCCACGCCAAGGTCGCTCTGCAAGTCCATGAACAGGTTGAGGATTTGGGCTTGAACGCTCATATCCAGGGCACTCACCGGCTCGTCCGCGATGATGAGGTCCGGGCCACTGGCCAAAGCCGCCGCGATGGCGACCCTTTGGCGCTGGCCGCCAGACAAGGCACCGGGCAGACGACCGGCAAGGTTGGGGTTCAGACCGACCCGGTCGAACAGGTCGCGCACCCGTGCGTTGCGGTCAGAGGCGGTGCCTACGCGGAAACACTCCAGCGCCTCGCGCACCGAACGGCCCACCGGCCAGCGTGGGTCAAGGCTGCCATAGGGGTCTTGAAACACCGGCTGCACCCGGCGGCGGAAATCAGAAAGGGCGCGTCCGGCCAGTCCCTGCACCGCCACACCGTCAAAGATCACCGCGCCGCTGTCCGGATGGGTCAGGCCAAGGATGCAGCGGCCAAGCGTGCTTTTGCCGCTGCCAGATTCCCCCACCAGCCCGAGCGTTTTGCCCCGCTGCACTGAAAGTGAAACATCCCGCAGTGCCGCAACGCTGCGCCGCCGCCACGGCGGCCCGCCGATCGGATAGGTTTTGCCAAGCGCTTCGACGCGCAACAGGTCAGCCATCGGCGACCTGCGCTTCCGCCAACGTCAAGCTTTCGACGCTCCATTCCGCTGGGATCACCGGCAATCGGCTGCCACGCGGAGCACCTGCCGGGTTAGCGGCCAACAGCGCGCGGGTGTAGGGGTGGCTGGGGGTGGTGAACAGAGCGCGGGTGTCCTGCACTTCCAGCAACCTGCCGCCATACATGACGCCAACCCGGTCGCAAACCTGCGCCACCACCGCCAAATCATGGGTGATCAGCAAAACCGTCGTGCCATGGTCGCGGCGCAAGCGGTCGATCAGCGCCAGAACCTGCGCCTGAAGCGTCACATCCAGTGCTGTGGTCGGCTCATCGGCGATCAGCAGTTGCGGGTTGTTGGCGAGCGCTGCCGCAATCACGATCCGCTGCCGCATCCCGCCGGAAAACCGGTGCGGCACCTCACCGTAGCGGGCGGCGGCGTTGGGAATGCCGACCTCGCCCATCAGGTCAATCGCCCGGGCGCGGGCGCTACCCCGGCTGATAGCCCCATGCGCGCGGATCGCCTCGGCAATCTGATCACCTACGCCCCATGTCGGGTCCAGACTGGCGGAGGCGTCCTGAAAGATCATCGCCACCTCGCGGCCCCGCATGTCGCGCAGGGCGGCGTCATTCAGACCCAAAACCTCACGCCCATTGACCCTAATGCTGCCCGACACCGCCGCCGTGGCCGGCAACAGCCCCATCACCGCATTGGCGAGCGTGCTTTTGCCACTGCCGCTTTCGCCGACCAGCCCGAAAATCTCCCCCGGCATCACCTCCAGCGAGACACCATTGACGGCGGGCTTGTCCAACCCGAACCGCACGCCGAGCGAACTGAACGCCAGAACCGGGTTCATTCCGCGACCCCCTTGGGGTCAAAACTGCGCCGCAAGCCTTCGCCCAGCAAAGTGAAGGCCAGCACGGCGATCACGATGGCGAGACCGGGAAACACCTCGACCCACGGCGCCTGGATCAGCACATCGCGGCCATCGGCCAGCATTCCTCCGAGCGACGGCGTCGGCGGCTGGGTGCCAAGGCCAAGAAAGCTGAGGCCCGCCTCCAGCTGCAAGGCGAATGCGCTGAGGACGGAGGCCTGCACCACCACCGGCCCCAGGGCGTTCGGGGCGACATGGCTTACCAAGACCCGCAGATGGCTCGCCCCGCGCGCGCGCGACCCTGCGATATAGTCATTTCGGGTCACCACCAGCGTACTGGTCCGCATCACCCGCGCCAGAATCGGCAGATAGATCACCGCAATCGCCAAAGCTGCCACCACACTGCCCGGCCCCAGAATGGCAATCAGCGTGATCGCCAGCAGCATGGCGGGCAGCACCAGCAGCATGTCCAGACTGCGCGAAATCGCGGTATCTGCCCAAGCACCGAAATACCCGGCCAGTAGTCCCAGCGGCACCGCGAGCAGGGTCGATATCGCCACTGCTGCGACCGACACCATCAGACTGACGCGCAGGCCATACAAAACCCGGCTCAGCACATCGCGGCCCAGAACGTCCAGCCCGAACGGATGGCTCAAGCTGGGAGCGCCAAGAACGCCCACGACATCCATCGCCTCCGGGTCATAGGGCGCAAGGCGCGGGGCGGCTGCGGCCACCAGCGCCAGCAGAACCAGCACGGCAAACCCCGCCCATGTCAGCCGGTTGCGTGTCATGTCGCGGCCCCATCCGCCACGCGGGGGTCGAGCCATGCCACGATCAGGTCAGTGATCAGGGACACCACGATGAAGATCGTGGCAATCGCCAACACCCCGACCTGCACGATCGGATAATTGCGCTGGTTGACCCCGGTCACCACCAGCCGCCCGACACCGGGCAAGGCGAACAGCGTCTCGACAATGATCGCCCCGCCCAGCAATACGCCAACCTGAATGCCGATCACGGTAACGATAGCGGGTCCGGCATTCCGCAACACATGGCCAAAGATAATCCGGCGCGGCGCAATGCCCTTGGCGCGCAGAAAGGTCACAAACGGTCGGCCCAGGACAGAGGTCACCGCCCCCCGCGTGGTGCGCAGGATATAAGCCGCCTCGCCCACCGCCAATGTCAGCACCGGCAGGGTCATGTAGCGCAGGTTGCCCAGCGGGTCTTTGGCGAAGGCCACGTAACCCGAAGGCGGCAGGATCGCCAGAACGCCGGTGCATACCAGCACCAGCATGATGCCGAGCCAGAAATCCGGGATGGCAATGCCGAAGATCACAAAGCCCTCGGTCAGCCGCTTGACCCATTTGCCCCCGGTCGCGGCCCAAACCCCGCAGGGTACGCCCACGGCCACCGCCAGCAGCATCGACAACCCGGTCAGTTCAAACGTCACCGGCAGGCGCTGCGCGAGCAGTTGCGACAGCGGCGCGTGGCTGACGATATCTTGCCCCAGATCGCCGTGCAGAAGCTTGGTCAGCCAGATGATGTATTGCGCGCCAAGGCTTTGATCGAGGCCCAGCTGATGGCGCAGCTCTGCTACGTTGGCGTCGGTGGCGCGAAAGCCCAGCATGGTGCGGACCGGGTCGCCGGGGACGAGGCGGATGATCAGAAATACCACACCGCTCATCACCAACAGCGTGGGCACGGTCAAAGCCACCCTGCGCAAGAGGAAGCCAAGCTGACTCATGCCTGACCGCCTGCCTCCCCGGCCCGCGCGACCAGGGCGCGGATCAGGGTTTCCGACAAGGTGAAATGCACCGCCGCAATCGCCGCAGCGTCTGCTGCCCGGCCATCCACAACTGCGGCCACAAGGTCGGTGTGCTGGCAAATGGCGGTGCGGCGCACCTCGTCGGTATAGGGTTCCGCGCCCAGGTTCAGGCTGACCTTGGTGCGCAGATCGACCGAGACGGCCACAAGGATCGGGTTTTGGGTGGCGGTGGCTATGGCATGATGCAGGCTGCCATCAGCCCGGCGCGAGGCGTCATGGTCGGGGGCATCCAGATAGGCTTGCAGCGCCACCCCGATCGTCCGCATATCGTTTTCAGTCCGCCGCCGCGCTGCGGTGCTGGCAATCAGCGGCTCGATCAGGGTACGCGCGTCGAAAATCTGTTCAAACTCGGCCCAGTTGGCCACCAGATGGCGCCGCACCCGCTCGGCTGAGGTCGGGCCCCAGTCGGCCAGCACGAAATAGCCGCCGGTCCGGCCCCGCCGGACTTCCAGATAACCGCTGTCAGTCAACTGTTTCAGCGCCTCGCGCACCGAACTGCGCGAAACACCCAGCATGGCGGCAAGGTCGCGTTCGGTCGGCAGTTGCTGCTTGGGCACATAAAGGCCCAAGGCGACAGCGGTCACCAGACGGTCGACCACAGCATCGGCCACATGCCGGCTGACAATCGGCGCGCCCCAAGGCGCTGCAGAGGGGCCATCGGCACTCATTTGGCCCCCGCAAAGCGCATCAGGATAAAGCGGGCAAGGGTGCGGGCGGCATCGACAATGCTTTGCAAATCGACCGATTCGTCGATGCCGTGCAGGTCAAACCCGGTCGCGCCAAAACACACGGCTGGCACGCCGAAGTCATTGAGGTAGAACCGCGCATCCGTGGTGCTGCCGACCGTATAAACCGCAGGCGCGGCACCATGGGCTTGCAGATGCGCTGTCGTCAGATCGCGGATCAGGGGCGACGTGGCCGCCAGCAAATACCCCTGCGCGCGCAGGCCCGACAGTGTCACCACCGGCGGCACCGCGAACCCGCCGTCGGCCGCCACAAAGACGGTGATGGCGTGGCGCACTTCGGCTTCGGCTCGGGTCACACTCCAGCCGCGTGGAAACCCGACCCGCACGCCAAAGATGGCGCTGGAGGGCGCAGTGGAGATCCAGTCACCTGCCTGAACTTTGCCGAGATTGACGTTGTAGGGGCTTTGGTTGCTGGCCATGCTCGGCTCCGGCTCGGCCCGCGTCACCTCAGCCGCCCACTGGCGCAGGCCGCCCACCAAACGCATCCCCAGATCAATCGCGTTGGGGTGGGCGTCAGCGGCATAAGCGTGGCCGGATTGGGCTATGACGCGGATATCAAGCCACAGAACCCCGACGCCGCCCGCCAGAAGTCCAAGGTCGGTCGGCTCCAGCACCACAACCTCAACCGCCGTCACGCCCTGATCAACGATCGAGCGCAGGGTGCCGTTGCCGGAGCATTCCTCCTCCACCACCGCCACAAAGCCCAGCCTGCGGGTGGCAAACAGGTCTGGTGCCACATCGCGTAACGCCCGCAACGCCAGTATCCCGACCGCAAAGCCGCTTTTCATATCGGCAGCCCCCCGCCCATACAACCGACCATTGCGGCGGGTGGGTTGGAACGGCGGTGAGGTCCACAGATCAGGGGTTTCTGCAGGCACGACATCCAGATGCCCGTTGAGAAGGAGATACAGGGCACCCGTACCCTGTGTAGTGGCCAACACCTGATAGCGGTCAGGCGACAGGTGGCCTGCAGGCTGGGCAACCCCGGCGCGCGGGTCATCATGAGTCGCTGCGTCAAACGGCAGGCGAACCACACTCATGTCCAGTTTCGTGGCCTCTGCCGCAAAAACCGCCATCGCGGCTTGTTCGTGGCCCAGGATGCTGGCGGCAGCCACCAACTCCGCCAGAAAGGCAAAGGCCGCTTCGGCGTGCTGGGTGATGGCAAGGTCGAGCGCGTCGGGCATCGGTGGCCTATATGGTTTATTGTCTAAACCTTATGCCAATTCAACCTTGAATCAAGGCGGCATCTGCGGGGCTATGGAATTGCCGGGGGACAAGTTCCGACCGCCCCGACATTTGCGTGGCAGACCGATGGCGACCGCCCTGAGCTTAGGCACGGGGCGGCTTCGTCGCTGGCATGGAACAAAATGCCGGTCGCCGCGTTATAAACAACATGCGGCACGGGTTGCTGCCAGAACAGGAGGCTAGATGAACCGAATTTTGGTGATATTGCCGTTGCTGGGGGCGCTTGCGGGCTGCGACCAGTTTACCCAACCGCAACTGGCAGGCACGGCCGGTGGCGCAGTGCTTGGCGCTGTTGTGACCCCGCATAACCCGCTTCAGGGCGCGCTGATCGGCAGCGCGGTTGGTTTGGCGGCGGGCAGCCTGATGGGCCGCACCTCAACCGGCCAATGCATCTATCAACGCACCGACGGCAGCCGCTATACGGCGGCCTGCTGACCCCGTTGACCTGCGACAGGACTGAAATGGTGAAGGAGGAGCGTCGCAACGCTCCTCTTTTTTATGCCGCAAAGGCCCGCAGTAGGCCGGCTGTGCCTAAAGCGGTTTGCGTTTGATAAGACTCAAACAACCGCTTTACGTCTTTGTTTTTCCGCGCATTTTTCCGAAAACCGCGTCACACTTTTCGGAATGGGCTTTAGCCCAGTTCCAGGGCGAGTTGGCCTTGCAACGCGGATATTGGCACAACCAGCGCGCCTGCGGTCACCACCAGCACCTCCCCGTTCAGGCGGGCCGAAACCACGCCTTTGCCGGTGCGACGCGGGTTCACGATCCGCACGGTGCAAGGCGCGGGTCCAACGGTCAGCCGCAGTTCAACTTCGGGCCATGCCTTGGGGAAACACGGGTTGAACCGCAGCGTGTCGGCCAGTTTGGTTACCCCCACCAGCCCTTCGATCCCGGCCCGGTACATCCAGGCGGCAGAGCCGGTGTACCAGGTCCAGCCGCCGCGGCCCTCGTGTGGGGCGATAGAGTAAACGTCAGCCGCGATGACATAGGGTTCAACTTTGTAGCGCGCCGCGTCCTGCGGGGAAGTGGCATGGTTAATCGGATTGAGCAGGGCAAAAAGTTCGCCCGCCGCATCGCCGTCGCCAAGTCCTGTCTGCGCCAGAATCGCCCACATCGCGGCATGGCTGTATTGCCCGCCGTTTTCCCGCAAGCCTGGCGGATAGCCTTTGATGTAGCCGGGATCCTTGGTCGTGCGGTTGAACGGCGGGGTGAACAGCAGCGCCAGACCGGGCCGCACCAGACGCCCGCGCATCGAGGCCATCGCCGTCCGCGCGCGGTCCGGGTCTGCAGCGCCCGACAGCACGGCCCAGGATTGCGCGATCGAGTCGATCTGACACTCCTCTGACTGGGCGGACCCCAGCAAGGTTCCATCGTCAAACGTGCCACGGCGATACCAGGCACCATCCCAGGCGTCGCGTTCAATGGCTTGCCGCACGCTTTCGGCGTGTTTGCGCCACAGCGCCGCCCGGGCCGGGTCGCGCGCGTCGGCCAGCGGGGCCAATGCGCCAATCGTTGCAATCAGCAACCAGCCAAGCCAGACCGAGGTGCCCTGCCCGCCCTCGCCGACCCGGTTCATGCCGTCGTTCCAGTCGCCGGTGCCGATCAGCGGCATTCCGTTGGCGCCGGTCAGTGCCACGGCCTGATCCAGCCCGCGCGCGCAATGATCAAACAGGGTGGCAGTGGCGTCGGAGCGGCCCGGCTGAAAGAAGTCATCGTGCACGCCGGGGCGCAGGGCGGGGCCGTCGAGGAAGGGCAGAACCTCGTCCAGTACCGCGAAATCGCCCGACACCGCCACATAGCGGGCGGTGGCAAAGCCAAGCCAGACCCGGTCGTCCGAAATCCGCGTGCGAACCCCCTGCCCGGAATGTGGCAGCCACCAATGCTGTACATCGCCTTCCGGAAATTGCCGTGACCCTGCGCGCAGCAAATGTTCGCGCGTCATCTCTGGCCGCAGGGCCGTGAGCGCCATGCCGTCCTGCAACTGGTCGCGAAAGCCGTAAGCGCCGCTCGCCTGATAAAACCCGGTACGGGCCCAGATCCGGCAGGCGAGGGTCTGGTACATCAGCCAGCCGTTGAGCATGATATCCAGCGACCGGTCCGGCGTCTTGACCTGCACCGAGGTCAAAAGCTTTGCCCACCACGCTTTGACCTCGGCCAGCACGGTTTGCGGATCCCGCGCCCTGGTGGCCAGGATCAGCGCGCGCGCCGCCTCGGCTGACGCGGCCTGACCCAACAGAAACACCACTTCGACCGTCTCACCCGGCGCAAGATTGATCTGGCGTTGCAGGGCGGCGCACGGGTCAAGGTTGGGGCCTGCCCGGCCCGACAGCGGACCGATCAGTCCCGCAGGTTCCGCCAGACTGCCCGCGCGGCCCAAAAACTCTGCCCGGTCGCAGGTGCGCGATGTGGTGGCCGGGCCAAGATCAGCAAACGCCACACGGCCCGGAAAGTCGTTCGCCCGCGGGTTGTGCGCCAGGATAGCGCCGGTTGTCGGATCAACCTCGGTGATCAGGGCCTGCGCATTGGCGCTGCGCGACGTGCCCAACACCCATTCGGCATAAGCTGTCACCGAAATCCGGCGCGGACGCGGGGCGGTGTTGCGCAGGGTCAGCCGGGTGATCCGAACCGGCGCATCCATTGGCACGAACAGGGTCATCTCGGCGTCAATTTCGTTCGCCGCGTGTTGAAAGCTGGAATAGCCAAAGCCATGCCGGGCCAGATAAGTGCCCTGGGTGCGGATTGGCAAAGCGGTGGGAGTCCAGACCTGACCCGAGTCCATGTCGCGCAGATAGATCGTCTCGCCCGCAGGGTCGGTCACCGGATCATTCGACCACGGCGTCAACTGGTTCTCGCGGCTGTTTTCCGACCAGACCGACCCGCTGCCTTCGGCAGAGATGTTGAAGCCAAAACCCGCATTTGCAACCACATTGACCCAAGGGGCCGGGGTGGTCTGGCCATCGCGCAGGACGGTCACATATTCACGCCCCTCCTCGGCAAAACCGCCGAGGCCATTGAAAAACTCCAGCCGCGGCAGAGCCACAGGCACCGGCGGCAGGGGCGCGGGCTTTGTGGGCTGGACCGCCAGGGGCGCCGCAGGCGGCAACAGGTCCAGTTGCTGGCCGATGCCACCCCGGCTTGCCACCAGCACTACGGCGGCTGCGGCCACCAAGTGCGCGCGCGCCTCTGACGGGGTCAGGTCCACCCGCAGGATGTGGATCACCCCCAGCGCCCCGGCGATTTCGGGCCGGGCCTGGGTCTTGCGCACCGCAGCCTCGATCGCGACCTGCAAATCCTGCACATAGGACGACGAGCGGTCATTCAAGATCACCAGATCGACCGCCAGTTGCCGCATCCGCCAGTATTCCAGTGCCGCCAGCATCTCTTGCAGCCGCCCGATGTCTTCGGCGTCGCTGATCAGGAACAGCACGATCGGCAGGTCGCCGGAAATGCCCAAGGCCCACAGCCCGGACTGCGGCCCCGCCCCGGCCAGAACCTGCGCCGGATTGGCGCGCAGCCGCGTGTCGCCCCGGATCAGCATACCGCCCAGACGCTGAAAGTCGGTGGCATCGGCAGAGGTGATCCCGAGATGACGCAACTGCACCTGGCCTTGGGTCCACGACAGGGTGGCCGCCCGACCAAAGGCCGAGGCATCGCGGTGACGGTCGACCAGCATCAGCAAATCTTCCGGGGAGCTTGCAACCAGCGTCCAGAACGTCACGCGCACCCGGCCGCCACCCGGCACCGTCACGCGCCTGCGCAACGAAAAGATCGGGTCGAGCACGGTGCCGGTGGTGCCCGACAGGGCAGCCTCTGCCATCGCCGCATCGGCCACGCTGCGGCCCCGGCCGATGAAGCGCGCCCGGTCGGTTTCGTACTGCAAGGCGGCGGTTTCCTCGCCTTCAACACCCGAGATATGGGCGGCCCAGATATCCGGATCAGAGGCCGAACGTTTGCGCCGCGTGGCGATCAGAACCCCCAGTTCGGGCAGATAATCGGTGACGACGAACATCTTGGAAAATGCCGGATGTGCCAGGTCAGAGGCTGCGGGGGCCAGCACAAGTTCGGCGTAAGACGTCACATCGATCTCGCGGGGATGGCGTCCGGTGTTGGTCAGGGTGACGCGGCGCGCTTCGGCATCGTCTTCGGCAGACACGACCACTTCGGTCACCGTGGTCAGACGGCGCGCCTCGTGGGTGAAAGTGGCCTGATGTTCGCAAAACACCGCCCTGTGCTGATCGGCGTCCAAGTTGGTGGGCTGCAGGCCCGCCGACCATTGGCTGCCGGACCGCACATCGCGCAGATACACATAAGACCCATGGGCGGCCTGGGTTGCATCGGCGCGCCAGCGGGTGATCGCCAGATCCTTCCAGCGGCTGAAACCGGCGCCGGTGGGCGTTAGCGTGACACCGTAGCTGCCGTTGGACAGAAGATGTGCGGTGCGCGCCGTCTCTGCCGGGTCGGCGAAATGGCGCACCACCGTGGGCGAAGTGTTTTCGGTGGCAGCCACCAGAACCTCCACCGCGCGCGGTGGGGCGAGGTTGGCATCGCGCGGCACGCGTTCTTGCAGCAAAAGATCAACGCCGCGGATCATCGGTTCGGCGTGAAAGCGTTTGCGCAGAATGCCGTCCAAGAGGGTGTTGGCGATGGCCGCAATAGTCATGCCCTGATGATGCGCCATGAAACTGCGCACGACGACATGATCCACCCCATCGGGCAGGCGCACGGGGGTAAAATCCACCGCCTCATAAAACCCGTAGCGACCTTCACCACCCAAGGCCGCCAAAGCCGCATAGTTGCGCACCGCGGCCGACGCGTCGATCATCGCGGCCAAGCCGGTGGCATAGGGGGCAACTACCCGGTTCTCGCTCAACCCGCGTTTCAGGCCCAGGCCGGGCACGCCAAAGTTGGAATACTGATAGGTCATCTCCAGATCGCGGGCGTTGTAGGACGATTCAGATATGCCCCATGGCATCCCCATCGACGAGCCATAGCTTTGCTGACGTGCCACAACGCGGCGGTGGGTTTCGTCCAGCACCGATCCCGCCGGGGTTTGCAGCACCAGTGCTGGCATCAGATATTCAAACATGCTGCCCGACCATGAGATCAGCGCCGAACCAGCCCCGATCGGCGTGGACGCCCGGCCAAGCCGGAACCAATGCCGGGTTTCCACATCGCCTTTGGCGATGGCGAACAGGCTGCCCAGTTGCGATTCCGACGCCAGCAGATCATAGCAATTGGGGTCCAGCATATTGGTCGGCACGGTAAATCCGATCGACAACAGCTTTTTGTCGGGTTGGATCAGAAAACCAAACTGCATCTCGACCGCCATCCGCCGGGCGAGGCTGCCAATGTCGCGCAAGTGCTGCGGCTCAGGGTAGGGGGCCAACTGGCTGGCATGGCTGGCCGCAATGGCGCGGGTCCAGAAAGTCAGATCAGATTCCGCCCCGGTCAGGGTTTCTGCCAGTGCCGCCGCTTCGCCTGCCATTTCGGGCCGTTTGGCCACTTGGTCCAACAGGTTGGACAGTTGGTCATTGGGGGTGGCGGTCAGCGCCTCAAGCGCCAAGCCCAACGCATCCTGAACGCCGCGCGGATCGGGGGCCGGGTCATGGGTGGCCCACGCCTCACACGCCTGCGCCACGGCGATCAGATGGCCCGCAAGGTTGCCACTGTCGACCGAGGAGACATAGGCCGGGTCGAGCACGCTCAGATCGCGGGTGTCGTGCCAGTTGTGCAGATGGCCGCGAAACCGCGGCATCCGCTGCAGGGTGGCAAGGGTTTGCTCCAGCCGTGTGGCAGCTTCGGCCTGGCCGATCCAGCCAAAATCATGGGCGGCGCTGACGGACAGCAGATAGAGCCCGATGTTGGTGGGCGAGGTGCGCGGGGCCTGAACCGGCCGTGGCGTTTCCTGAAAGTTGTCGGGCGGCAAGAAGTTGTTGTCGGCCGTCACGAAGGTTTCAAAGTAGCGCCAGGTGCGGCGAGCGATGCGGCGCAGGGTCACGCTGTCGACTTGGCTGAGCGGCACCGCGACCCGGGGCGGGCGGGGCAGACTGATCTGGCGGGCGATCGCCGGGGCCGCCAGCCAAAGGGCGGCAAACGGCACCACGATGGGCCAAGCCGCCGGATGGAGGAACGCCGCCACGGCACAGGTCGTGACGCCCAGCACGACGCCGCGCGCCTTGTGCCGATATTGATCGGGCAGCGAGGGCAGGCCGCCGTTGCTCGACTGGGCGGCTGTCAACCATTCCAGCAGATTGCGGCGGGTGCCCAGCCTTGTCAGGGTGCGCAAGATCGCATCGACCTGTTGTACGGCGGTATCGGCCAGAAGCACCACTGACAGCACGATCCGCGACAGGGCCGAACTGGCATCCGACGACAGCGCCTGCAAATGGCTGCGCGAAGTCACGCCCGCCCGCCCCGGCAGCACCGCAAACGGCAGCGGCAGCAGCGGCGGCAGCGCCATCAACGCCAGCACCGCCACGGTCCACGCCATAGCCTGCGGCGTCAGCCAACCCGCAAACAGGCTGGCGAGCGTCATCGGTGCCAAAAGCGACCGGCGCAGGTTATCGATCATCTTCCAGCGGCCCACGGCGGGAATGCCGCCCTTGGTGCGCCGCAACCCGAAAATCCACGGCAGCAATTGCCAGTCGCCGCGCACCCAGCGGTGATGGCGCCGTGCATCGACATCTTGGCGGGCCGGAAAATCCTCCACCACCTGAATGTCGGACGCAAGGCCTGCACGCGCAAAGGTGCCTTCGAACAGATCATGGCTGAGCATGGTGTTTTCGGGTACGCGCTCCGCCAGCGCCGCCTCGAACGCGTCCACGTCAAAGATGCCCTTTCCGGTGAACGATCCTTCGCAGAACAGGTCTTGATAGACGTCGGAATTGGCCGCCGCATAGGGCTCGATCCCGCCGGGGCTGGAAAAGACCCGTTGATAGACCGAGCCGGCATCGGCCACCGGCAAGGCAGGCGTAACACGCGGCTGCAGGATACCGAAACCGCTGATCACCCGCTGGCGGTTCGGGTCCAGCACGGCGCGGTTCAACGGATGCGCCATTTTGCCGACCAGGCGGCGGACCGTATCGCGCAACATGCGGGTGTCAGCGTCCAGCGTGATCACAAAGCGAATGCCCTCCGGCAGCGCCGGTCCGGGCAGAAAGCTGGTGTCGGTAGCCCCGCGCAGCAGGCGGTTGAGTTCGACCAGCTTGCCGCGCTTACGCTCCCACCCCATCCAAACGCCTTCGGATGGGTTCCACAACCGGCGGCGGTGCAGGAGGAAGAAATGGTCGCCATTGTCGGACGGATAAAGCGCGTTCAGCGCCGACACGGCATCCCGGGCCTGAACGATCAGCGCAGCATCCAAAGCCGTGGTTTCGGCGTCGGCATCCGGGCCGTCGAACAAAAGGGCATAGTGCACGGCACCCGAGATGCTGGAGAGATAATGCACCTCCAGCCGTGAAATCTGGTCCTGCAAATCGCTGACACCGGTCAGAAGAACCGGAACCGCGACCAGAGTGCGCAAGTCGGACGGAATGCCGGTTTCAAGATCGAGCGCGGGCAGTTGCTTTGGGCTGACCAAACGGGTGACGGCGAGGTTGATCAAGGCCGTCCCCACCTCTGCCGTGAGCCCAAGCCCGGTGATCCAAAGTGCTAAGTTATGCTCCCGGGTAAGCCACATTGCATCTGCCAGAAACCCAAACGAGGCGAGCGCTATGGCCGCCAGATAGCCCCGAAGTCCCAATCGTCGCAGCACCCGCCGCACCAGCATGCCAAAGGGAGGCACAAAGCCGAGCGCCCGTTCCAAGGCGCGTGACCCGGCACCGATCAACGCATGACCGGGGTCGCGGGTCTGGTCACTGTCGCCTGCGGACGCCAAGGCGAGTGCGGCCTCGGCCACCTCACGCTCGCCCTGCCCCGAACCGCGTGCGAGGATTTCAATCGCGGTCCGGTACCGGTTGCGGGTGGCAAAATCCATCACGGCAAAATTGGACGCCTGCCGCAGTTGGGTATCAACTGGGCTGACCTCTTCAAACAGATCCGCCCAGTCAATCTCGGACAGCCTGCGCATCGAATTTACGATGTTACGCATCGTGACGTTCGACGCCCCCTGCCGCAGTTGCGAATTGGCCACCACGGTTTCGATGGTCATGCCCTGGCGCCGCAGCCGGTCTTCCAGCCAGCCCGCGAGCGGGGTTTCAGCCGGGTCGATGCCGCGCAGACGTTTGGCGATCTGGGCGGCCATGATCTCGGTAAGATCACCCGCCTCCAGAGCCGCCAAGGCCGCGTTAACCGATGGACCCTGTTCAGCATCCTTGACCAGCACGCGGTCGACCAGCGCATCGGCATCACGGCGCTGCTGATGGCCCGCCACGATCTGCACGGCCAGACGGCGCATGTTTTCGATCAGCACGATGCGCAGGGTGGTGGCCACCGCCCACAACTCGCCAATCAACAGCGGTTGAGCCGTTTGATAAGACTGCACAAAACGCACCAGCACTGGCGCATAGAGCAGACTGTCGGTATGTGCCACATAGGCCCATGCGAGGCCAAGCACGCGGGGATAGCCCGCCAGCGGACCTTCGGCCAGCTTGGGCAACTGCCGGTAGTAGCCGGGCGGCAGGTCGGCCTCCACCTGCTGCAGCTGCTGTTCGACAATGTGAAAATTGTCCAGCAACCATTCGGCCGCTGGCGCGATCTGTTGACCCGATTGCAGCGCCGCCGCACTGAACCGATAGGCGTGCAGCAAAACCTCGGCATTGTCACGCACCCGGCGAGACAGGCTAGGCACCCGCGCAATACGGCCCTGCGCCACGGTTTGCGCGGCAGCAAGACTCAGCGCGTGGTGTTCAAGCCGTTCGGTGCCGAACAACTCGGCCCGGATCGGCGCGGTCTCAGTCCATAGGTCGGAATTGGTCCCTGCAATGGGCCATGGCCATCTGGCCTGCCAGCTCACGCGGCGGGCACCAACTTGGGCGCTTCAGTCAGATAATCGATACGCGCCAAGCTGGCTTTGACAGTACTCGGAGCTTTTGAAGTACCCGGTCCCTGAAACTTGGCCGGCATGGCCACGTCGGCTCGCACGCGGTTCGTCATTTCTGCCCATTTGAGTTCGATCTGATCCCAAGTCATCGGGTTGCCTCCTTCTACTGTCATGGCAAGGCCTAGTCACGCACCTACCGTAAAACAACGCAGGGGTGAGCGTTTGGTTCCGTAAAATTTGATAGGTTGTTTCTGAAAAGACTCGAGGTCACTGGAATAAACCGGGAACTGACCACGCGACAGCCAAACCGTTAACGCTTTCTGGACATTCAGCTATGCAGGAATGGCGCGGAACCGCACCAACCTCACCAAGTTTCAACGCGCGCCGGCCGAAAGAGTTCCTGCGCATTCTACAGATTATGCAGGGGCGATGATGGGAACCAGACCGGCCGGGAACGCGTTTACTCATATCATGGTCCTCAGGCGGTGCGCGAAATGCAGATGCAACGACATTTTCCTGTGCGCCAACCGATACCTGCGGCGAGCATTGACGCAACCCTGTGTATCGCCTTCAGCGTGGTGTTGACGGAACCCGTGCCGGACCGATTCCTTTTGCTGCTGGACGTTTTGGCACGCAAAAGCTCTGGAATTGTCGGCCCGAAACCTAAACCGCCCCGATAACCCGCTTTGGCGGCGACTTCGGCCCGCACAGCTCGCCGGTTGCCAAGATGTCAGGCCACTTGCGGAGCTTTGGTCTGGCACAACCATTAGCTGTCTTTGTAGGCGAAAACAGTCGGCCTTTGTGTTACTATTGCATCAGAAACGCGACAGGGGCTGATGTGGATCAGCATCAAACTGAAAAAGTGGCTGATAGGTGAACCGGCGGCTTCATGCTGGCGCGGTGATCTGGCACCTGGAAGGGGCGCGATAGGTGGTGCACGACAGTCCTTTTGCCCGCAAACTTACCGCGTTTGTCCGCTTGTCAGACGATGACCTGACGACGGTCTCCGAACTGCACATGCGACGGCGCAGGTTTCCGGCCGGGCGTGACATGATCCACCAGGGCCAGATCGACCAGCCGGCTTATATCCTCGCCGATGGTTGG
Source organism: bacterium (assembly GCA_043746955.1). Classification (GTDB taxonomy): domain Bacteria; phylum Pseudomonadota; class Alphaproteobacteria; order Rhodobacterales; family Rhodobacteraceae; genus Stagnihabitans. Next base: position 20,298 of record JAYTQA010000108.1, read on the forward strand.
GTGTGTTCTTACAAAATCCTGAACAGTGGTGCGCGCCAGATCGTTGACTTCCAAATTCCCGGCGATTTTCTGGGCCTGCGGTCGGTCTTGTTCCGCACATCCGACCATAATGTCGAACCGATCACCCCAGTTGAGGCGTCCGAGGTGATGACGAGCGATCTGATGACCACCTTCATGAGTGCGCCGCGCCTCGCAACCGCAATCTTATGGGCGGCATCGCGCGACGAAGCGATGATGGTCGAACATCTGGTCGGCATGGGTCGGCGCACGGCGGCCGAACGAACCGCGCATTTTATCTTGGAGCTGAACGCGCGGCTGCGTTTGGTTGGTATGGCCGACCAGACGGGTTACATCTGCCCGCTGTCGCAATACCTGATGGCCGATGCGCTTGGGCTAAGCGCTGTCCACATCAACCGCGTCTTGCGCGAATTGCGCGAGGAGGGCATGGTGACATTCCAGAACGGCAAAGTGCGATTTCACGATTTTGAAAAACTGGTAAATTTCGCGGGCTTTGACCGGACCTATCTTGATCAGGACGGACCTTTGTTGCGATGACGGCTTGCGCGGTGCCGCGCGCTTGTTTCGCCCGGTCAAAGCAGCAAGACGTCCGGCCCCCTGCGCAATGAGCGGATTTGCACAGGGACCAGACGTCTTACCAACACTCAATACACCGAAATAGGCAGCCGATTCTGGTCGCCACGGGTGGAATTACGATGCTTTCCGGCGTGGCGGACTGACGCAGGTTGGTGTTGGTCGAAATATTGCGGCAGGTGTTTGGGCACCGCGCCGGCAATTTGTTTGCCTGAATATCGCTCAGTCAGACCGAACAGCGGAGCCAAAACGTCGTCTCGCTCTTGCCACAACGACGGTCCGCCGCGTCGGCCAAGGCCATGCCGCAATAAAGCTTCGGCGACGGGTTTGCATGGATTGGGCAGGACAGGCTTCCGAACACCGCCACGATCGGCCACCGATGCACCGGCATTGCCACGCGTTTCAGAGGCTGGATGGGCGCGACGGGCGTCTTGCCGGGGCAATGCGCGACACGGTCTTGGTGCCGCCGCAAACCTTCTCCAGCAGTTCGCGACACGTCAGCCAATGCCGTTCGCCTTGGCGATAAAGTCGGACAGGTGGGGCACGTAATCCTCTGGTCCGTTGCCACCGGTCGCCACCGCCAATGCGAAGGCGTTCTTCACGGCACTCGCCATCGGTGTGACAACTGCGGCGGCATTGGCCATCGATTCCACATAGCGCATGTCTTTGTAAGCATTGCCCAAGGTAAACTTATGCGCCTCGCGGTTGCCCTCCAACGCATAGCCCATGAAGGTCTGGTAGAAACCGCAATCCATCCGGCCACCCCGGATCACCTTGTCAAACTCCGACACCGGGATGCCGACCTTACGCGACAGCGCCAGAGCCTCGGAATACAAAGCCGCATAACCCAGCGACAGGAAGTTGTTCAAAAGCTTCATCTTGTGGCCGTCGCCGACAGCACCAATATGCACGATCTTGGCGGCCCAGGTGGCGACGATCGGCTGCACGCGGGCAAAGAGGGCATCGCTGGCGCCAACCATGCAGTCCAGCGTCCCGGCCCAAGCCTCTTTCGGGGTGCGGCTTAGCGGCGCGTCGACAAAATCCACGCCCAACTCGGCCAGTTCTGCGGCCAGCCGCAGGGTGACGGTGGGGTCAGAGGTCGAGCAATCCACCACCACCGCCCCCTTGGCCAACCCCGGTTTGAGGGCTGCCACGGCAGCGGCCACTTCGGGCGAGCCGGTCAGGCACAGAAAGATCACCGTGCAGCCGCGCGCCATCGCCTCCAGCGAAGCGACCTCAACGGCACCCCGGCTGACCAGATCATCAATCGCCGCGCGCTTGCGGTGGGCGATCACCGTCAGCGGATAGCCCTTTTCGACGATGTTCTTGGCCATGCCGTGGCCCATCAGGCCAAGGCCCACGAAGCCAATTTTCTCACGTGCAGCGGTCACTTGGGTTCTCCGGTTCTGTCAGGTCAGGTTGAAGCGTTTGCGCAGATCGGCGACCTGATCGGGGGTGAGCAGGCGCAGGGCATGGTTTTGCAGCATCAGGAACAGCTTGGCGGTCTCTTCCAGCTCTTCGGTGGCATATTGCGCGTTGGCAAGCGAGGTTCCGGCCACCACCGGGCCATGGTTGGCCAAAAGCACCGCATGATGACGGCTGGCAAGGGCGCGCACCGCATGGGCCAGGTCGGGGTCGCCGGGGGCAAAATAGGGCACCAACGGCAAGCGGCCGACCCGCATCACGTAGTAGGCGGTCAGTGCTGGCAGCACGTCATCGGGGTCCACATTGGCCAAGATACTGACGGCGGTGGCGTGGCTGGAATGCAGGTGCACGACCGCGCCCGCATCAGCCCGCTCGCCATACATGGCAAAGTGCAGGAACGCTTCCTTGGTCGGCGCATCACCAGAAACCAAGCTGCCCTTGGCGTCAAACAAAGCCAGCTTTGCCGGGTCCAGCGCGCCCATCGACACATTGGTCGGCGTCATCAGCCAGCCGCCATCGGCCAGACGCACGGAAATATTGCCGCTCGACCCCGCCGTCAGCCCACGGTCGAACAGCGAGGCACCGACGCGGCAAATCTGATCCCGCACCTGGTTTTCTTCAGACATCGGCCGCCTCGGTTTCCAGCAGCGACCACGCCTTGAGGAAAAAATCCGCCGCCCCGAAGTTGCCGGATTTCAGCGCCAGCGCCAGATCAGGTTTGCCGATACTGCGCGTCCATGGCACGCCGGGCGCAATCTCTGGGCCAATTTCCAGCAGGGTCACCCCCAACGCCGCCACCACCGCGCCAGAAGTTTCGCCGCCGGCAATCAGGAACCGGGTGAAGCCTGCGCCCTGCAGAAGTAGCGCTGCCTGTGCCAAGCTGCGTTCGACCAGCGCCCCGGCGGCATGTCGACCCAGCCGGTTTTGAATGGCCTGAAGGGTGGCGGGATCAGCGCTGGAATAGACCAAAGGGATTGAAGTTGCAGGCTGTGCTGCGACCCAATTTGCCAAATCAGCCGGGGTTTGCAGCCCCTGTGCCAAGGCGTCTACATCCAAAGCCAGGGTTGGAAAACCTGCGGCCTTTGCCGCCGCAATCTGGCCGCGCGTGGCGGCAGAGCAGGAACCGGCGAGGATGACGGCCCGCCCCAAGGGCGCCGCCATCGTGGTCAGTGCGGGCCGGGGCGCGACCTTGCCGGCCTTGATGAAATTCGCGGCCAACCCTAAGGCAATGCCCGACCCTCCGGTGACCAGCGCCATGTCAGCACAGGCGGCCCCGATCACCCGCAGATCAGCATCCTCCAACGTGTCGACGATCAAGATGCGCTTCCCGGCAGTGCGCTGTGCGGCGAAGGCATCCCGCACAGCGGCCTCGCCCTTGCGGATTGTCCCAATCGGAACCAGCCCAACTGGCAGGTTGGTCTGCCGGCCCAGCACCCGGACCAGATTTGCGTCACGCATCGGGTTCAGCGGATGATCCTTGAGTGGGCTGTCGGACAGAAGCGCGCCCTGCACGAACAGATGACCCAGATAGGTCGTGCGACCCGCCGCCGGAAACGACGGGCAGGCGATGGTCAGATCAGCGCCGGTCAGGGCCAGCAGCGCTTCGGTCACCGGGCCGATGTTGCCGTCATCGGTGGAATCGAAGGTGGAGCAGTATTTGAACAGGATTTGCCGCGCCCCGGCATCAAGCAGGGCACGGGCAGCTGCAAGCGACTGCGCCACCGCCTGATCAGCCGGGATCGAGCGGGATTTAAGCGCGATCACAATGGCATCGGCGTCGGGAAAGCTTTGGCCTGGGACCGGAACCCCGATCACCTGTACGGTGCGCAACCCTTCCCGGGTCAGCATCAGGCACAGGTCCGTGGCACCGGTGATGTCGTCGGCAACCGCACCCAGCAGCATGGCTGTCCCTTTCTTCCGGGCCGTCGGGCCGCGTTTGGCATTGCCGATGAGATGGCTAAAGGAAAGCCTTGCTTTCCGTTTCGGTCCTGCACTATCCAGTGAATGACAACGCTATCATTGGCCGGTTGGCAAGACAAGAGTAGCCATTCGCACCACCGGCCCACCGGCCAAAACCCAAGAAACCCGAGGTTGAGACATGAACAGCAGACCCGGACCCAGTGTCTGCGTTATCGGATTGGGTTCGATGGGGTTCGGCATGGCAGCTTCGCTTTTGCGGGCCGGATTTGGCGTAACCGGGTTCGATGTGAGTGCCGATGCAATGGCGCGCTTTGCAGAATTGGGCGGCAAGGTGGCGGCAAGCCCGCAGGTGGCGGCGCGGGGCGCGGATGTGGTTGTGTGCGTCGTAGTCAATGCGGGCCAGACCGAGGCGGTGTTGTTCGGGCCGGACGGGGCAGCACCTGCGGCGGCCAGCGGCGCGGTCATCCTGTCTTGCGCAACCATGGCACCTGATGCCGCACGCGGGTTCGCGGCCAAAGCGGCGACGCTGGGGCTTGGCTACCTGGATGCGCCGATCAGTGGCGGCGCGGTGCGGGCGGCTGCGGGGGAATTGACCGTGATGGCCTCAGGCGCGCCTGCGGCTTTCGCGCAAGCCCGGCCTGTGCTGGATTGCCTGGCGGCGAAGGTTTACGAGTTGGGCGAGGAGGCCGGAACCGGTGCCGCCTTCAAGATCGTCAACCAGTTGCTGGCCGGTGTGCACATCGCGGCGGCTTGTGAAGCGATCACCTTTGCCAAGGCAATGAACCTCGATATCACCAAGGTTTATGAGGTGATCACCGCCTCGGCCGGCAATTCGTGGATGTTTGAAAACCGGGTGCCGCATATCCTTGAAGGCGACTATGCGCCGCGCAGTGCGGTGGATATTTTCACCAAGGATCTGGGCATCGTGTCTGACATCGGGCGGGGGCTAAAGTTTCCGACGCCCATCGCCTCGATGGCGTTGCAGATGTTCGTGATGACGGCGGCGGCGGGCATGGGGCGCGACGACGACACCTCGGTCGCACGGATGATCGCCGGGCTGGCCGGGTTGGACCTGCCGGGGATGGAGGGCTGAGCCATGCCGCGTTTTGCCGCCAACCTGACGATGATGTTCACCGAAGTCGCCTTCATGGACCGCTTTGCCGCCGCGGCCAAAGCGGGTTTTGACGCGGTGGAGTATCTGTTTCCTTATGACTTTGACGCCACTGTCATCGCCCAAGCCTTGCACGCCAACCGCCTGACCCAAGCGCTGTTCAACCTGCCGCCCGGCGATTGGGCCGCGGGAGAGCGCGGTCTGGCCGCCCTGCCCGACCGGCAGAAAGATTTTCGCGCCTCGGTGCAAACCGCGCTGGCTTATGCCGCAGCCACCAAGGTCGGCCGGGTCCACGTGATGAGCGGGATTGCCAAGCGTGCCGATCGGGCTGCCGACGCCGCCTATCGCAATTCCTTGGCGTATTTGTGCGATCTGGCCGGGCAAAGCGGGTTGGATGTGGTGATCGAACCGATCAACCCGCGCGACATGCCGGGCTATTTTCTGAATGATTTCGCCTATGCCGCTGACCTGATCGCGGACCTTGGCCTGCCAAACCTCAAGCTTCAATTCGATATTTATCACCGCCAGATCCTCCATGGCGACGTGCTGATGGGGCTAACCCAACTGATGCCGATCATCGGCCATGTGCAGATCGCAGCGGTCCCCAAACGGCACGAACCCTGCACCGGCGAACTTGACGACGTGACCGTGCTCAACGCGCTCGATGCCCTTGGCTACGTAGGCTTTGTCGGCTGCGAATATCGCCCGGCAGGCGATACGGCGGCTGGGCTCGGCTGGTTGCGGCACTTTGACCCCATCTAACCACACTGACGGAGATATCCATGACCAAGCGCATCATTTTCACCGGCGGAACCGGCAAGGCCGGGCGCCATGCTGTGCCGCACCTGCTGGCCAAGGGCTACCAGATCCTGAACGTCGACCTCAAACCGTTTGACCATCCCGGCGTCAACACGCTGATCACCGACATCACCGACAGCGGGCAGGTGTTCAACGCCTTCACCACCCATTTCGGCTTTGACGGCTATGACGACGGCTTCCCCCCCAAAGCGCCCGATGCCATCGTGCATTTCGCCGCCATCCCCCGGGTGATGATCAACCCCGACAACACCACCTTCGCGCAAAACACCATTGGCACCTATAACGTGCTGGAGGCTGCGATGAAACTCGGGGTCCGCAAGGTGATCTTTGCGAGTTCCGAGACGACATATGGCGTCTGCTTTGCCGAAGGCGACAAGGATTACCATTCCTTCCCGCTGGACGAGGATTATGACAGCGACCCGATGGACAGCTATGGCCTGTCCAAGGTCGTGAACGAAAAGACTGGCCGCGCGTTTGCCATGCGCTACAAGGCGGACATTTACGCGCTCCGGATCGGCAACGTCATTGAACCGCGTGAATACGCCAATTTCCCCGGCTACCTCGCCAACCCGATGAGCCGCAAGCGCAACGCTTGGAGCTATATCGACGCCCGCGATCTGGGTGAGATCGTGCATCTGTGCCTGCAAAAGGATGGCTTGGGCTATCAGGTGTTCAACGCGGTCAACGACACAATCACCGCTGACCTGCCGACGGCTGAGTTTCTGAAAAAATACTGCCCGACCACGCCCGTCACCCGTGCGATGGGCGAATGGGAGGCTCCGCTATCCAACCGCAAAATCCGCGAGGTTCTGGGCTTCAAAGAGGCGCACAACTGGCGCAAATACGTCACGCGCTAGGCTGAACCGGGGGGACGACGCCGTTGCCCCGATAGCGATCTGTTGCATAGTTATCGGCATAGCAGCATCGTCAGGCTGTTAAAACGGGGAGCCACGGTGGCCAAGCCCAAGCAGCGTCTGCCAGACAAGAAAAGCAAAGTGACCGCGCGCGAGGTGGCTTTGCGCGCCGATGTCAGCGAATCCACCGTTTCGCGCATCATGCGCAACGAGGGGCTGGTCACCGACGCCACGCGCGCCAAGGTGATGGAATCGGTCCGCTCGCTTGGCTATGTGCCGAACCGGATTGCCGGGTCTTTGGCGTCATTGGACTCGCATCTGGTGGGCGTGGTGGTGCCGTCGCTGTCCAACATCGTGTTTCCCGAAGTGTTGCAGGGCATCAATGCCGGTCTGAAGGCCACAAATTACCAGTCGGTCATCAGCATCAGCGACTATGACATCGACCGCGAGGAAGCCGTGGTGCGGGGCATCCTCGCCTGGCAACCGGCGGCGATCCTGATCACCGGGTTTGACCATACCGATGCCACCCGCCGGATGCTGGTCCAAAGCGGCGTGCGGGTGGTCGAGATGATGGACATCGACTCACCCCCGATCGACCTGGCCGTCGGCATGTCGCACCGGGGCGCTGGCTATGCGACCGGCCGGCATCTGATCGCCAAAGGCTACCGGCGTTTCGGCTATGTCGGCCATGACTGGGCCTCAGACCGGCGGGCACGGCTGCGCTATGACGGGTTGTGCCAGGCGTTGTCCGAAGCGGGGCTGTCGATCACAGCCCATGCGATTGCCGAGGGCCCGAGTTCGGTGGCCACCGGGCGCGCGCAGACAGCCCTGCTTTGTGCCGCAGCCAAGGTCGATGTGGCGGTTTACTCCAACGATGACATGGCAGTGGGTGGGGTGTTTCACTGTCTCGGCGCAGGCATCCGGCTGCCCGATCAGCTGGCGATCTTCGGCTTCAACGGGCTGGAGATTGGCCGCGAACTGCCGCAGCCCCTGTCGACCATCCGGTCAAACCGCTTCCTGATCGGGCTGCGGGCGATTGAGGCGGTCCTGGCCTCACCCCAGCGCGCCGAAAGTGGCCACCGCATCGATACCGGCTTTGAAATCTTTGCCGGGGCCACGGTTTGACCTAAACCAAAGCCAAGGGCGCCCAAACGGATCGGACGCCCCTTTTCTTGTGCCGCAGTCGGTTACTTCTGAATGCAGGTCTTGACGGTATCCTTGGTGCATTCGTCCAAACCGGTGAAGATCGGGTCGGCGACCTTCTTGCCTTCGATCAGGTCGATCATCGTGCTGGGCGCCTTGTAACCCATCTCGAACGGACGCTGACCGACCAACGCGGTGACCAGACCCTCGGCCGCAATCGCCACTTCTTCGCCAAGAGTGTCGGCAGCACCGATCACGAAGTCACCAGAGGCGATGCGGTCCTTGTACGGCCCGAACAGGTCGCGGTAGGGCTGCGGCGCGCCAAACAGCGGCCAGCCGCCCATGATCCCGAAGGCATCGAGTTTCGGGTTGGCCGCGAGGATGTCGGTCATCGCCTGCACACCCTTGGCCCCGTCGTCATTGGTGAACACCGGGCAGCCTGCGACTTCGGTCCAACCGCCTTCACCCGCCAACTTCGCGAGACCCTTCTTGCCGGACAGCGCATCGCGCATCCCTTGCGCCCGGCGCAGGATGTTGTCGGCCCCGGTGTTGCCCTCGATCGTGCAGATCGTGCCGCCTTTGGGTTTGGCTTTCTTGATGTATTCACCGATCTTCTGGCCCAGCAGGGTGTTGTCGGTGCCCAGATAGGTCTTGCGCAGGGCTGCATCTTCTTTGGCCAGGTCAGCGTCAATCGTCATGATCGGAATCGTCGGCGCTGCAGTCTTCAGCGTCTGTGCGATCAACTTGGCGTTGGAGGGCGAAATCGCCATGGCGACGGTCGACGGCTTGCCCAGCATGTCTTGCACGATCTGCGCCTCGCCTGCCTCGTCAGAGGTCGACGCCGGGCCGGTGTAGAAACATTCGTATTTCGA
>JAYTQA010000109.1:0-12812 GCA_043746955.1 bacterium
GATCAAGCCAGCCTCAATCCGCACCATGTCCAACGCCAGCAGGCCCATCGGGCGGATGCCAAGGTCGGTGCCCGCCGTCATTACCGCGTCATAGACCGCCACCGCATCCTTGGGATGGCAAAAGATTTCATAGCCAAGTTCCCCGGTGTAGCCGGTGCGTGACACAACCAAAGGCGCGCCCGAGGGGTTGCCAAGCCGGGCAATCGTGTGGCGGAACCAGCCCAGTTCTGCGACCGTGGCTTGGGTCGGTGCGGTCCAGATCAGCCGCTTCATGATCTCACGCGCCTTCGGCCCTTGCACCGCGAGGTTGTGCAACTGGTCGGTGCTGGCGCGCACCATCACCTTCAGCCCCAGCTTTTCGGCCTGTTGCCGCAGCCAGATGCCGCCGAAGTCATCGCCGCCGATCCAGCGGAAGTTGTCCCGGCCCAGGCGGAACAAGGTGCCGTCGTCGATCATCCCGCCGTGGTCATAGCACATTGCGGAATAGACCACCTGGCCGACCGCCAGTTTCTTCACATCCCGCGTCAGGGTGTATTGCAGCAAAACCTCGGCATCCGGGCCGGTCACTTCGAATTTGCGCAACGGCGACAGGTCGATCACCACCGCCTTTTCGCGGCAGGCCCAGTATTCCTCGATCGGACCAGAGGCCGCGTAAGCATTCGGTACCCAATAGCCGCGATATTCAACCATGTTGCGGGTTAGCGCTGAGGTGGCCGGGTGAAAGGCAGTCTCTTTGGTCATCTGCGGCTCCGCATCGGGTGTGGCACGCCAGGCGGTGGCGCGCGAGAAATTCTCAGCACCGGCATAGGTCCGGATGTGGATATCCGACAGATACCAGCCATTGGCGGGCGAGGTATCATCGGGACAGCTGGAGTTGACGCAAACCAGATCCGTGAGGGCGCGGAACAGCACATAGTCACCGGGGCGGCTCCACGGTTCATCGGCAATCAGCGCGCCGTGGCCATCAATCGCGGTGTTGAAGAACAGGTTGACCGCCATCCAGCCGGCGCGGGGTTTCACACCATGCGGGGTCAAGGCGGTGTTGAAATTGTCCGAGCAGTTGATATGACCCGGATAACCGATGTCGTCGTAGTATTTGCTCGCACAGGCCATGGCAAAGGCGTCGTGGCGGCCAACCGTGTCCTGAATGACCTCGATCAGCGGCTCAAACTCTTGATCATAATATTTGGCGTGCAGGCCGGGCATCGAATAGGCCTGACCCATCAGGGTGCGCGAGGTGGTGACATCCAGCGCGTGTTCAATGCCAAGGTCAAGCTTGCGGGCCGAAAAGCATTGAAAATCCGTGCATTGGCGGCCGTCCACGTCAATGATCTGGATATAGTCGCCCGCCTTGACCTGGTAGGCGCGGGCGGTGGCGGATTTGATCCGCAGATCCAGCGTGGGTTCCGCGAGGGGTTCGGGCAGGTCATGCAACGTGGCCCAGCCGGGGTCAGCGCGGCGGATGGTCAGGATCAGCGGCGTCAGAGTATCCTGCCCATGCGGCGACATCGGCACACCGGGGGCGGCCAGCACCAGATAGCCCGCGCGCTGCACCGTAAAGCTGGCAGCGGTTTTGGCGGGGGTTTGCGGCCCGAACAAGCGCAGCGCCTTGGCGCGGCCAAGGTCAATCCCGCGCCGCATCAGCCCGGCGCGCAACTTGCCCATCCCCGGCCCGCCCGCAGTGATCAACGCTTTCAACCCGGCACCGGTGCAATCGCCCGGAGCACCCAGGATCAGCGGATCAATCGCACCCGAGCGGTCGGCGGCCAGAACCTCCGCCACTTGGCCGCCTTCGGGATTGGCGATTGTGATCGTGTCGCCCGGATCAATCTCGACCATCAAAGCGCCACCGCCCGGCACCTGATACCGCTCGACGCGCGATTTGCGCTGCAAATCCTGCGGGGTCAGGATGCAGCTGGCCTTTGGCGGGCCGGGGCTGACGCGGGGATAAAGGGTGTCGAGCATCGGGGCCTCTTTGCCGGACCTAAGGGGAGTTTTAACCGTCGGAAAAATTGTTCACACCCAAGAATAACACCTGCGCCGCGCAAGGCAAGGTGTCGCCGGCAACCGGGCCGACAAAACGCTCCGCTCAAGCCGCCGTGGGCCTTGGATCGCGCGGTGAGTACAGCTGCTGTGCCCCAACCTTGGTGCGATCATTGATCCGGCCAGAAGCCCGGCGAGGTGGCAGCACCATCGTCATATTTCGCCAGCCAGTCCACCATCGCATCGCGGTTGCGCAAAAAACCTTTGTAGGCGGCAAGGTCGGGATGCAGGTCGCGCACCACCCGGTGCAGCCGACGACCCCATTTCGGCACCGTCACCAGTTCGTCAAACTTGGCCAGATAGGCGCGGATCGAAAAGGCTACAGCGTTGGAACGCGGCAGCCGGAACAGCGCCTGCAACTCCACCCGCAGGTGCTGTTTGTGGCCAAGGTTTTCCGGCGTGATGCTGGTCTTGGTCGGGCCCCATTTCGGATAGGTCTCGGGCGAGGTGTCCAAAAGCGGGTTCACCGTCATCGTCCAGTTGAAACGCCGGACCGGCGAGCCGTGTTGCAGCTGTAACAGAAACTTCAAAGCGCGGTCGAAAATTTGCTTTTCATGCGCCAGGGGCACCGGGGCGTGCCATTCCATGAAGTTCATGCCGACGTCGAAATCAAGGCTCCAATCGGCCTGGGTGGTGATCATCCCTGCATCCATCCACAGATTGCCATCCCGTTCATCTTGCAGGGAAAAATCGCCTTGGGTCTGGCGCGTGATGTATTCCATCGGGCCATAGGGCAAGCTGGACTCGTCCATGAACCGAAAGGTCTGGTCGATCCCCAAAGGCCGGTTGACCCAGTGCCATTGGTTGCCGTTCTTGGCGAGCGAAAACCACTGCGGATAGGCCAGCGCGTTGCTTTCCATGATCAGTTCCAGCAGATCCCAGCCCGCCAAAGTCATATGCGGCAGCGACTGGCAGCGCAAAGGATCTTCGGCCAGAACCTTGGCGCGGTCGATCATCTCGGCCACGTAATGTTCATCAATATCGAAGGGATGTTCGAAAACCGACCCGGTTTCGCCTGCCTCATGCGGCTCGATGTTGACCGAATACATGTAGGCGTCGCGGTCGAACGGAAACGGAAACCGGCGGATCGCGGTCAGCGAATTGGCGAAGGTAAAGTCGTCGCGGAAGGTTTCATCCTTGAAGAAATCGTCAAAGGCGCCGGGTTTGATTTCAAACGTCATCGGGTTTCCTATCGGTCTAAGATCAGGGTTTTGCCTTCGAAGCGGGATACACAGGGCATGATTTTCTGCCCCAGCGCCTGTTCTTCAGGCGAAAGCCAGTGATCACGGTGCAGGATTTTGCCGTCGCAGGCCAGCACGCTGGTTTCGCATTGGCCGCAAGCGCCGCCCCGGCAGAGGTAAGGCGCATCGACGCCCGCCGCCTCAATCGCCTCCAGCAGGGACTGGTGGGTGCCGACGGTGACGGATTTGCCGGATTTCGCGAGCTGGGCGGTGAAGACCGACCCGGTGCCGGGGGCGAGGAATTCTTCGAAATGCACGGCGGCGGCGGGCCAACCCGCCAGTTCAGCGGTTTTGCGGACCCAGGCCAGCATCCCTTTCGGACCGCAGACGTAAAGATGCGTGCCGATCGGCTGACGGCTCAGCAGCGCGGCCAAGTCGATCACCATGGCTTCATCATCGAAATACAGCTGCACCCGGTCGCCATGCGCGGCCTTCAGGTCCGTCATATAGGCGCCAAGGTCGCGGTTGCGCGCGGCGTAATGCAGTTCAAACTGCCCGCCCAGATAGCCTAACTGCCGGATTTGCGCGAGAAAAGGCGTGATCCCGATGCCGCCCGCGATCATCAGGTGCTTTTTCGCCCGGCTGTCGAGCGGGAACAGATTGAGCGGATGGCTCAGCACCATTTCCAGCCCCGGTTTCACCTCACTGTGCAGGAAAATCGAGCCGCCGCGCCCCGCATCATCGCGCCGCACCGAAATCGCGTAACCCGAACGGTCTTGCGGGTCGGACATCAGCGAATAGGGGTTGCGGCGGCGGACCCCGTGATCATCCATCTCGACCACGACATGGGCACCGCCGGAAAACGCCGGCAGCGGCGCGCCATCGCGGGAGGTAAAGTGAAATCGTTTGATCAGGGCGTTGACCTCGACCACCTCGGCGACCCGAACCAAGAGTTTGGCCCCGCCAGTCATCGGAACCGCTCGACCGATTGTGGCACCCGTCCGGGATCCTCCGCGTCGATGTTCACCCCCTGAAACGCAGCCATCCGGCGCGAGTAATGGTCGCGCACGAACAGCATCAGCCCGCAATGGCTGCAAGGGAACGGGTCCAGGGCGACGTTGTCGGTGATCCCCTTGCAATGAACACATTGCACCCGCCGGACGGTCGATCCGCGATGCTCTTTCTGGATCGCGGTGTAGGGAAAGCCGGTCGCCATAATCGCGCGCTCTGCCTGGCCGATCAGCCCTTCGGACCCTGCAAGATAGACTTGCGTGCCCATCTGCGCGTCGCCCAGCACCCGAGAAAGCCGCGCCAGCAGGGCCGGGATGGTCGGCGCACGGTAGTTTTGCGCCGCGCCAAAAGCCTGAACCTGCTCCCACAGATCGGTGCCATTCGGACCGGGCGTATAGAGGATGTGGGTTTCGGCCAGCATCAGGGCTCGGTCGCGCGCCCGCGCCAAGAGGTCAGCCACCGCCGCCGCCCCCTCGCCATCGGCAATCACCAGATGCGCCGTGCCCGCGTGCGGCTCCAGCACGCCGTAAACCGGGCGGCTTTTGATCGCAGGGGGAAAAGGGGTCTTGGTCACGCCGTAAGCCTGCCTTCACGCTTTCATTCTGGCCCAAATATCCCCGCCGGAGGTTCTGACGCCAGCCTAGCCTTGCACGGTCCGGCGTTTCTTGTCGACATCATAGAACGGCAGCGGCGCGGTCGTGGCCCTGATCGCGCCATGGGTGGCGCAGCTCACCACCAGTTCGGTGCCGGAATTCGCGCAATCCACCGGCAGGCGGGCGATGGCGACGGTGTGCTGGTTGAGGCTGGAGTGCATCGCCTGGGTCACCACACCAACCTGCTTGCCACCGCGCAGCACCGGGGCACCATTGCCGGGCGGGTTCTGGCCTGCCAGTTTCAGCCCCCAGATTTTGAACCGCTCCCGGCCTTTCAACCGATAATGCTCCTCTGCCCCGCGAAAGCCGGTTTTGCCGGGCGAGACCGTGAAATCGAGGCCCAGTTCCCAAAGCGTGTCGCCGGGGCCTTCGGACTCGAACGGATACATCTCGGAATTGTCGAACGGGAAGAACAACAGGTGGCTTTCGGTGCGCAGCAAATCCAGCGTGGTGAAGCGGCACGGGATGATCCCGATCGCGGCCCCTTCGGCCAGAATCCGGTCCCAGATCAGCCCGGCATCCTGGCCCCGGCAGAAAATCTCATAGCCGCGCTCGCCGGTGTAGCCGGTGCGCGACAGGGTGACCGGCTTGCCAAACAGCGAGGTGCCGATATGACTGAAATAGCCAAGCTGCCGGACTCCGGGGATATATTTCTCCAGAAACTCGACAGCCAGGGGGCCTTGCAACGACAAGTCGTGCAAATTGTCATCAAAGCGGATCGAAACATCGCGCCCGGTGGCGGCCATCGTCAACTGCTCGTGGCCCTGCCCCGAGCCGTGGACCACGGTGAAGGAATTCGGCCCAAAACGGTAGATCACGCAATCGTCGACGAACTTGCCCGCATCGTTCAACATGCAGGCATAGACGGCGCGGCCCGGCATCAGCTTTTCGATATTCCGCGTGGTGGCGCGTTCGATGATATGGCTGGCTGCCGGTCCGGTGATCTGGAGCTTTTTCAGGCCGGAGACATCCATCAGCCCGGCTTTGGTGCGGATCGCGAGATATTCCCGCTCCGGATCGCCGGCATAAGACCAGGCGGTGCCCATGCCCGACCAATCCTCAAGGCTCGACCCCAAAGCGCGGTGACGGTCACCAAGGGCCGAGAATCGCCAGGAATTCGTCATGAGATACCTCCGCCGTTTGGTAAGAAGCCCAAGTTTGTCGGGCGGAACCCGAAAAAGCAATACTCAAATGCAACATATTTTCTTGTCAGCAAACACGCGGTGATGGGGGATGTAAAAAAGGGCGCCCGACGGACGCCCCTCTCGGGTGTGACGATGTGCAGAATTAACCCGGTGCGACCGGAAGAACGAAGAACCAGTTGGCCCAAAGCACCACCGCCGCCCCGCCGATCAGCGTGAGGTAGGGCAGAAAACCGGCTTTGCGTTCGCCCATGTCGCCATCCTTCAGGCCAAGTTCCGCCATGGCCTGCGCCGGGAAGCGGCCGCCATCCTGATACCAGTGCCGGAAAGCAAAGACCGGAATGATCAGCGCCGCGAACACCAGACCGGCCCAAAGTGCCGGTGGCGCATCCGCCTTGGCGCCAACCGATTGCCAAACCTTGGCGCCGGCACCAAGGAACAGCGCGTTGACGAAGGCCAGCACCGTGTTGACCCCGATCAGGAACGCCGGCGCTTTCCACGGACGTTCGATATGGCCGCTGTCGACCCGGTGAATCCAGCCGGCATTCAGGTTCAAAAAGTTGAACAGGATGTAACCGACGTTGGAGATCGCCAAAACATAAAAATAGCCACCCGCATCCGACGCCAGCGCGAGGAGGAACAAGTTGAAGCAGAAGTCGGTCCACATGGCACCGGTCGGGGCACCATTATGGTTGACGTGGCTCAGATACTTCGGCAGCCAACCGTCTTTGGACCCCTGGTACAGCGTGCGCGACGACCCGGCCATGGCGGTCATGATCGCCAGAAACAGGCCCAAGATCATCAGGATGACGAAAATCTGGGTCACAACTTTGCCGCCGCCGATCATGTTGCCCAAAGCCTCGCCGACGCCGGTGCCGTCAACAATGCCGCTGGCCAACATACCGGTCTGACCCAGCACACCCTGGAAGGCGAACGGGATCAGGAAGTAAAACACGCAGCACAGCAGACCTGCGAAAAAGATCGCTTTGAACGTGTCGGTCTTGGGATTCTTCAGCTCGCTGGTGTAGCAGACCGCGGTTTCAAAGCCATAGGTCGACCATGCCGCGATATACATCCCGCCCAGAATCAGGGTCCAGCCGCCCAGATCCCATTTGCCGTCCACCCCTGAATACGGTGCCGATGGCGGCAATATCCCAGTGACATTGGCCCCGTTAATCGCACCGGTGACCACCGGCACCAGACCGACCAGCAACAAGGGCACCAGCACAATGATCGCCAGCCATTTCTGCGCCGATGCGGTCGAGGCGATGCCGCGGTGCTGGATCGCAAACATGATCAGCATCAGGATCGCGCCGATCCCGAAGGTGGCATTGAAGTGCAGCGCGCCAAGCTCCGGAATGGTCAAGGTAAGCGCCTCAAACGTGCGGATCGCGGGGGTCAGCGCGGTAACACCGTTGGTTGCAGCGACCGCTTTGATGGCATCAGCTGGCGAGGTGCCAGCATGGGCCGCAAGGAAATCAACCACCGATTGTGTCGTGGCGCTGTACTCTGCCGCATGGGCGGTGACCCATGCCAGCACCGCCGCCGAATCCGCTGCCGGAATCGGGAACAGCGCATTGAGGATGTATCCGGAGGCGATCACACACCCCAAGGACAGAACCGGGCTCCAGGCAAACCAGTTGCACCAGACCGACAAGGGCGCGATCAGCTTGGAGTATCGCAGCCAGGCCATTGCGCCATAGACCGAAGCGCCGCCGGATTTGGTGCCGAACATCCCGGCCATTTCGGCATAGGTGAAGCTTTGCAGAAACCCCATGATCATCGAAACGATCCAGACGAGGAACGCCACCTTGCCCGCCACGCCGGCAATCCCGCCGATCGAGAACAGCACCAGCGGCGGAACCCCGGCCGCAACCCAGAACGCACCCCTCCAGTCCAAAGCGCGCACCAACTGGTCTTGGCCAGTCGCAGCCGTCGTTGGTCCGACGCTTGATTCCATCGTCATCTCAAACCCTTTCCCGTCCCCTAGTTGCCTCGCGTGCGCCTGCGGTTAGCCCCGCCCCGTTCGCACCGGGCTTCCGCCCAGATAGCCAACAAAACCATGAAGAGGAAATTAACGCTATAAAATATTAACTGCCGGAAAATTTGTTTACCGCATGCGGCAGGTGCGGCCGGAAATTCTGGCAAACTGCTGCAAAAATACCCGGCCAAGCGTTGCGCCGGGTCCAAGGTGCCGCGGCTTTGGGCTAGTTTTTCAGATAGCTTTCCATCGAATCCTCCAACGCGTCTTTCCAGGCTGTGTGGTGGACCGGGGCCATGCTACCGGTGATCACCGACCGGTAGGCATGGTCGCGAAAGGTCATAATCCCCTGTTTCTTATGGTCCTTCCACGCAAAGAACGCCGCACAAGCGCCATCAACATCGAAAGTGGGATAGTCGGTCTCGCCGATCAGTTCCTTCACATAGTCGCCCTGATACTGGATGGCGTCATGGGCATCGGTGCCGGCGTCCTCGGCGGCCACCCGGGCGCTGACATCCTGCAACAGTGCGGATTTGTCCGCAGGGATTGCGATCCGCCCCAGGATCACATCGCGCGCCCACCACGCCTGCGCATCGAACATGTTGAAGGTGAACCACTGATCCTGCATCCCGATGTAGAACAGTTTGGGATTATGGACCCAGGCCACACCTTTATAGAGGTCCGCAGTCGCCAGCCGGTTGGTGGTTTTCAGGCGCAGATCGTCGGGCAGGAACGGGAAATGGTGCTTGTAGCCGGTGCAAAGGATGATCGCATCAACCCTTTTCGAACTGCCATCTTTGAAATACGCGGTGGTTTCGTCGACATGATCCAGTGCGACCACTTCGCGGAAATTCGCTGGCCAATCAAAGCCCAAGGGCGCGTTTCGATACGCCACCGTCACCGACTTCGCGCCATATTTCCAGCATTGCGACCCAATATCCTCCGCCGAATAGCTGGAGCCGAGCAGCAGAATGTCCTTGTCCTGAAACTCCATCGCGTCGCGGAAGTCGTGGGCGTGCAGCACACGGCCGCCGAATTTGGAAAACCCGGGGTATTCCGGCACGTTGGGGGTGGAAAAGTGGCCGGAGGCGATGATGACATGGTCAAAAACCTCCTCGTAGGTCCGGTCGGCTTTCAGGTCATGCGCCGTCAGGGTGAACTGACCGCGGCCCTCGTCATACTTCACAAACCGCACAGAATGCTGAAAGCGGATCCATGGCCGCACCCCGGCCTTGGTCACCCGGCCTTCGATATAGTCGAACAGCACGGCGCGCGGCGGGTAGCTACCGATCGGTTTTCCGAAGTGTTCTTCAAAGGAATAGTCAGCAAATTCCAGACCTTCCTTCGGGCCATTCGACCAAAGATAGCGGTACATCGAGCCATGGACCGGCTCGCCAAACTCATCCAGACCGGTGCGCCAGGTGTAGTTCCACAGGCCGCCCCAGTTGCCCTGCTTTTCAAAGCAGACGACCTCGGGTATTTCGGCCCCCTTTGCCTGAGCCGACTGGAATGCCCGCAGTTGCGCCAGACCCGAGGGGCCCGCGCCGATCACGGCGACACGTTTTTGCATGGAACTCTCTCCGACTTTTGGCCTCGGTACCCGCCGATTCTGGCCCTTTGACCTGATCCTAGTCAGACCCTATGCTGAGTGTCAATTTTCCTTCCCTGCATGAAACTTTGTCCTGCGCGCCATGGGTTTGGCGGCCTGATCCCCTTGCGGCGGCGGGGTAAATCTTTACCAAGGTGCCACCAGTCAGGAATCCCCGCATGCTTGCCCTTTCCCCCGCGCACCGGGTCTTTGCCGGATTTGCCTTGTATTCTTTTGCGATGGGAAACATTTTCCCGCGTCTGGCCGATGTGCAGACCGGGATGGGCGTCAGCACCGCCGCCCTTGGCCTTGGCCTGATCGGGGCGCCGATTGGCACGCTGATCTCGCTGACCTTTGCGACCCCGCATCTGGAGCGGATCGGTTTTGGTCGGTTGCTGCCGCCGTTTTTGCCATTGCTGGCCGTGCTTTACGCCGTAGCAGTCCACGCGCCCTCGCCGCTGATCCTGTTCATTTGCCTGGTACCGGTCGGGGTTTTGATCGGCTGCATCGAGATCATGCTCAACGCTGAGGCCGACCGGACCGAGTTGGTGCTGGGCCGCCGGATCATGAACCGAAGTCATGCGTTCTGGAGCATTGGCTTTTTCATGGCGGGCCTGTTCGGGGCCCAGATGGCCGCGTTCGGACTTAGTCCGCAGTTGCATCTGGCACTGGTGGTCCCGCTGGTGGCGGTTGGCAGTTACGCAGCCCTCAGCAGCTATGTCCCGTCGCGCGCCCGAGGTGGCATAGCCGGCGGCGATGCCCCCCATTTTGTCGCCCCGACTGCGGCAATCTTGCTGTTGGTGCTGGTGACGGTGCCCGCGATGGTGCTGGAAGGTGCCAGCATGGACTGGTCGGCGATCTACATGCGCGACGCCTTTGGGGCCGCGAAGTTCTGGCAAGGCATTGCGGTCGCCGCGTTCGCCGTGTTGCAGGGCCTGGCGCGGTTTTTCGCGGATGGGGTGGTGGAAAAGACCTCGCCCGCAGCCGTCGCACGGGTTTTGTTCCTGGCGCTGGGTTTGGGCTGCGTGATCGTGGTGACCTCGCCTTGGCCGATCCTGTCGTTGGTCGGATTCGCGGCGATGGGGTTGGGCACCAGCGCGATCTTCCCGCTGGCCATGTCGGCGGCAGCCCAACGGACTGACCGGTCGTCAGCGCTCAACATCGCGGCATTGGCGCAGTTCGCCTTCATGCTGTTTCTGATAGGGCCGCCGCTTTTGGGTTCGGTCGCTGCCCATTGGGGCATCCGCATGGCGTTTGGCATTTCGCTGCCGCTGGTGGTGGTCAGCTTCTTGACCGCAGGCGCATTGGGCAAACGGGGCGGCTGACCCTGCGCCGCCTGACCGCAGGCCATGGCTAAGCTGCGCCACAAAGCCCCCCGGGTTTGGCAATCTTTCCGTCAGGCTGCCCGAACCGATGGTGGCGCGGATCGGCGGCACAGGTCTTAACCAGAGGCGGGCAACCGCGCGAAAAGCCGCGCGCGCCGGGGGTTTTCCGGCATCACGGGGGCCAAGTGGACGCCGGGCCCGGTGACAGGCCCGGCGCAAGTTTACAGGAACAGCGCCGAGAGTTGGTCGTTGGTCATCACCAAGGTTTGGGCGTTGGTGAAAGCCGAGGTCTGGCTGTTGGTCAGCGCCACGATATCCGCCGTCTCCAGGGCGGTGATCTGGCTGGTGGTCAGCGAGGCTATTTGCGCGGTCGTCCAGCCGGCCATCTGGCCGGTGGTAAAGGCTGTGATCGACGCGTTGGTCAGCGCCACCATTTGGGCGGTGCCCAAGGCTGCAATCTGCGCCGTGGTCAGCGCGGTGACCTGACCGGTCGTCAAAGCCACCAACTGGTCCGAGGTCAGGGCATGGACCTGCCCGCCGGTCAGCCCCTTGATCGCACTGGTGGTGAGGGCTGCGAAATCGGCGGCCTCCATCTGGGTCAGGACGGCGGTGGTCAGTGCGGCCACTTGGGTCGAACTGAGCGCATTGGCCTGACCGGTGGTCAGCGCCACCACGTCATCGCTGCTCAAGCCCGCCAGACCCGCCACGGTCAGCGCAGCGATCTGGCCGGTGGTCAGGGCCACGACCTGATCGGTGGTAAGCCCCCCGACCTGACCGGAGCCCAAGGCCGCGACCTGGCCGGTGGTCAGCGCCACCACCTGATCGGTGGTCAAAGCGCCGATGTCGGCGGTCGACAGCTTGCTGACCTGGGTCAAGGTCAGCGCACCGATCTGATCGGTCGTCAAGGCGGCCGCCTGCCCGGTGGTCAGGGCCGCGATCTGGCCGGTGGTCAGGCCCCTGATGGCGGTGGTGGTCAGGGCGGCCAGATCTTCGGCCTCCATCTGGGCAAAGGTGGCGGTGGACAGGGCTGCTAGTTGCGATGAGGTCAGCGCCCCGGCCTGTGCCGTGGTCAGCGCCACGACATCGGCGCTCGACAGGCCGATAAAGCTTGCCACGGTCAGGCTTGCGATCTGCGCCGTGGTCAGGGCCGCGACCTGATCGGTGGTCAGCGCGCCGACCTGAGCCGAAGTCAGAATAGCCACCTGCGCCGTGCCAAACGCCGCCACCTGATCCGCTGTCATGGCGGCAATGTCGGCGGTGGACAGCTTTGCCACCTGCGCCGTGGTCAAGGCGCCGACCTGATCGGAGGTGAGGGCCGCGATCTGGCCGGTGGTCAGCGCCGCGATCTGGCCGGTGGTCAGCCCCCGGATGGCTGCGGTGGTGAGGGCGGCAAGATCCTCCGCCTCGAACGCGGCAATTTGCGCGGTGGTCAGGGTGGCTATCTGGCCAGAGGTCAAAGCCCCGGCCTGATCGACGCTCAGCGCTACCACATCATTGGTGCCAAATCCCGCCAACGCGGCCGTGGTCAGCACGGCCACCTGCGCGGAGGTTAGCCCGCTCACCTGATCGGTTGACAGGGCCGCGATCTGGGCCGAGGTCAGAACGGCTGCATCCCCGGTGGTCAGGGCCGCGATCTGGTCGACCGACAGCGCCTGAATATCCGCCGTTGACAGGCGGGTGACCTGTGCGGTCGAAAGTGCTGCAATCTGAGCCAAGGTCAGGGCGGCGATCTGGCCGGTGCCAAGCGCACTGATCTGCGCGGTGGTCAGTTTGGCCACCTGTGCAGTGGTCAGGCCCGCGATCTGGTCGGTGCCAAGCGCTGCTAACTGCGCGGTTGCCAAGGACGCCACCTGCGCCGTGGTCAAAGCCGCGGCCTGATCGACCGTCA
>JAYTQA010000110.1:0-1795 GCA_043746955.1 bacterium
GGTGCCGCAGACCGTCAGCAACATCATCGAAGATCTGGCGCGCGAGGGGCTGGTGATTGCGGCGGAACCGATCCGTGCCGGGCGTGGCCAGCCCGCGACGCCTTATTCGATTGCGCCAAGCGGGGCGTTTGCGCTGGGCTTGCAGATTGACCAGCATCACGCCCGCGCCGTGGCGGTCAACCTGCTGGGGCAGGTGATTGTCGGGTCCGAAACCGCGCTTGGCCCCGATGGTTTGCAAAGCAACCTGCCGTTGATCCTGACGGCGTTGCGCAGCATTGCGGCGGCCCCGGCGTTGCGGGCGGCCGCGGCCCAGCCCAAAATCCTCGGGATCGGCGTGGCGATGCCGGCGCCGACCGGGGTGCATGCCAAGGTAAGCGACCCGTGGTTGGTCGGCCTGACGCAGGCCCATCCGATTGTCGATGTGCTGCAACGCGAAACCGGGCTGGCGGTCAGCCTGCATCATGACGCAAGTGCGGCTGCGGTGGCGGAACGGCTGACCGGCTGTGCGGTCGGGCTTGACTCGTTTGTGCTGATCTTTGTCAGCTACGGCATTGGCGCGGGCATCTACATCGGCGGCGAACTGGCGCGTGGTCATCACCGGATGGCGGGCGAACTGGGTCTGGTGCTGGTGCCCGACGGCGCGCGGATGGTGCCGCTGGAGGAACGCGCTTCGTTGAAATCGCTGCTCGCCGCTTTGGGCCTGCACCCCAACCAGCCCGACCTTTATGCGCAACTGGAGCAGGCGACGGTCCGTGATGCGCCACAGGTTGACGCATGGATCACCACGGCGGCTACGCATCTGGCTTGGGCGATTGACACGGTGCAGTGCCTGTTGGACCCCGAGGGTGTGGTGATCGGCGGCCAGATGCCCGAGGCCTTGATGGCGCGCCTGTTCGACGCGATCCTGCACGCCCAAACCCGCGCCAACCTGGGCCGCGATGCGACTTATACCCGCCCGGTGCGCGGCAGTGTGGCACCGTTTTCGGTGGCCGCCGGGGCCGCCGCCGACCCGATCGCCCGGGCCTTCGACCCCAGCCTGTCCGCGTTGATGAAACCCGCGACGTGACAGGGCGCTAGGGCTGGTTGGCCTTGAACGAACCCCCTCCATCGCGCGCTCCGGCCCGCAAGTTTCTCTCCGACGCAGCGGTGGGAGTATTTGCACCATAAACCGCGCCGACCAATCGTAGCTTGCCCACTCCGGCGGTCAGGCATGGCTCTTTCGTTGCGCTTGCCAAGGAGCGTCCAAAAGGCAACGGAAACCCCGCGCCAAGCTGACACGATCCGCTTCACTCCCCGCCCCGCCCCGCTACCGCAAAGACGGCAAGCTGACCGTGGCCGAGGTCCAATGCCACCCGGATGCCGCGCCCGAAAGGCGTTCAGGGCGGGATGCTTTGGGCCAGAAACCCGAAAGCCGGGGCGCAGGGTGCTGGCCTTGCGGCGGGGGTGCTCTTGCTTTAGTCTTATAATCAGACAAATCGGCACAAGGCCCACCCCATGAGCAATATCGTGAAACCGCTGTTCGCCGTTCGCAAGTCGGATAACCTGGCGGGCGTGATCGAAGTGCGCGGCATTCTCGGCGTGGCGGTTGCCGAACTTGGTGCGCGGATCGTCGGCGGCACCTGGGCCCCGGGCGAGGCTATCCCCAAGGAATCCGACCTGTGCGACGATATGGGCGTCAGCCGGTCCGTGGTGCGCGAGGCGTTCCGGATCTTGGGCGCCAAGGGTCTGATCCGCAGCCGCACCTCGGATGGCACGCGGGTCCAGCCGCGCAGCGAATGGCGGCTGCTGGACCCCG
>JAYTQA010000111.1:0-4830 GCA_043746955.1 bacterium
AGGCGCGCAAGGTCGGCGGCATGCAATTCTGGCTGTTCGTCACCGGGCTGCTCGGGGCCGGCTTCGTCGGCATCGAGCTGTACGAGTTCGCGCACCTGATCCATGAAGGCGCCGGCCCGCAGCGCAGCGCCTTCCTGTCGAGCTTCTTTGCCCTGGTCGGCACCCACGGCCTGCATGTGAGCTTCGGCATCGTCTGGCTCGGCACGCTGATGCTGCAGGTGAAGAAGCGCGGCCTGACTGCCGCCAACCGCCGTCGCCTGATGTGCTTGTCGATGTTCTGGCACTTTCTGGATGTGATCTGGATCGGCGTTTTCACCTTTGTCTACCTTGTCCGGATGATCTGACCGATGGCCCAAGCTACACCTGATCACGCCCAATTAGATCAAGCCCAAAAAGATCACGGCAATCATGCCAGCTATATCAAGGGCTTCCTTTGGTCCGCGCTTCTGACCGCCGTGCCGTTTGGCCTTGTGATGGCTGGCGGGTTTGCCAGCCCGGTTGCCACGGCACTGGTCGTGGTGGCCTTCGCCGTGGTGCAGATAATCGTCCACGTGGTCTATTTCCTGCACATGACCTCGCGGGCCGAGGCGGGCTGGACCATGCTGGCCCTGATGTTCACCGTGGTCGTGGTCGTGGTCATGCTGTCCGGCTCGATCTGGGTGATGTACCACCTGACCACCAACATGATGCCGCAGATGAACCGGGATATGGAAACCGCCCCGTGACCCGGTGGCTGGCCGTTCTGGGCCTTGCGCTTGGCGTGGCGCTGTTCGCGGGGCTTGGCGTCTGGCAGGTCCAAAGGCTGGCGTGGAAAACCCAGTTGATTGCCACCGTGCAGGCCAGGGTCAAGGCCGACCCGAAGCCCGCCCCGCAGCCCACCCAATGGCCGGAAGTCACCGACCCGAAGGACGAATACACCCGCGTCGCCGTAACCGGCCGCTATGACTTTGGCGCGGAGGTGTTGGTGCAGGCGGCAACCGACCTTGGGCCGGGCTTCTGGGTGCTGACGCCCCTTTCAACCGATGCCGGCTGGACCGTGCTGGTCAACCGCGGCTTTGTTGGCCTCGATCAGCGCGACCCAACCTTGCGCGCCCATCCCGAAGGCCCGCAAACCGTCACCGGCCTGCTGCGCCTGTCCCAACCGGGCGGCGCTTTCCTGCACGCCAACAACCCGGCCGCCCACCGTTGGTATTCGCGCGACACCGCAGCCATCGCCGAGGCCCAAAACCTTGGCCCGGTCGCGCCCTATTTCATCGACGCGGATCAAGCTGACCCGCTGCCCGTCGGCGGCCTTACGGTTGTGACCTTCCGCAACGCCCACCTTTCCTACGCCCTGACGTGGTTCGCCCTTGCCCTTGGTCTTGCCATTGCGGGCTCCCTCGCCCTCCGCCGCGCCCGCTAACCCGGTTTGCATTCCCGCCAAACCGGCTTAGATCATGGAAATGCCCGGCCTGACCCTGCTTGTTGTGGAAGATGACCCCCGCCTGTCGGCCACGCTGGCCGCCAGCTTTACCGCGCGCGGCTACAAGGTGAGTTGTGCGGCATCGGTCGGGGCGGCAGAGATAAGGCTCGCCGAAACCGTGCCCGACCGCGCCATTGTCGATTTGAAACTGAACGATGGCAGCGGGTTGGACGTGGTGGCCCTCTTGGCCCGCGCCAATCCCCCGCCGCGCATCGTGGTGCTGACCGGCTATGCCTCGATCGCCACCACGGTCGAGGCGATCAAGCTCGGTGCCACCCAATACCTCGCCAAACCCGCCACCGCCCGCGAAATCGAAGCGGCGTTTGACCATGAGGCCGGGCGCGATCTGCCTGAAGTGTCGTGGCCCCGGGTGTCGTCGCTGCGCACCCAGGAATGGGAGACGATCCAGCGCATGTTGGCCGAAACCGATTTCAACATCTCGGAAGCCGCGCGGCGTCTGGGGATGCACCGCCGCACCTTGGCGCGCAAACTGACCAAACAGCCGGTCAAGTAAGCCTCAAATCGGTCGTGTGATCGGCGCAGAAAACCGGCTTTCCGGTTTTCCGGACCCCGCTTCAGGCAATAAACGGCAACACAATCGCAGCCTTCGCCCCGCCGCCGTCGATATTTGCCAGCCGCAGTTCGCCGTTTACCCGTCGCAGCACCGATTGCACCAAAAACAGCCCCAACCCGCGCGACGCCCCGCTATGCCCGCTGTGAAACGCCCCGGGACCAGAGGCCAGCAAGACCGCCGGAAACCCCGGCCCGTTGTCACAAACCGCAATTTCAACCCGCAGCCCGGCGTCAGACACTGCGACCCGGATGATCGTACTACCCGCCTCCGCCGCGTTGTCCAAGAGGTTCAAAAGTGCGCGGCGCAGCAGCACATCGGCGATGATCCGGCCCGGGTGTTTGCGTTGGTCGTCGACCAAAACCGCCACCTGTGGATGCGTGACGCGCCAGCTTTCCGCGACCGAGCCTGCAAACGCCGCCGCATCCAGCGCACCCGCCGCCTCCAGCCGTGCCGCCCCCGCCGCCTGCAACAGCCGCGAAATTGTTTCCCGACAGACAGCCACCGCCTCTTGCATCAAGGCGGCCTGCTGTTTCACCTCCGCCTCAGCCGGCAGGCCAAGGTCGGCCCAGTCGTCGAGGATCACCGCCAGATTGGTCAGCGGCGTGCCCAGATCATGCGCTGCGGTCGAAGCCATGAGACCAATGCGCAGCACCATCGCTTCCTCGTCAATCTGGGCTTTAGCGGCGGCAAGCTCCACGTCCCGCCGCGCCAGATTGCGGCGTATCCCCATGATGAACCACGCCGCAAGCACGGCGCTGATCCCAAAACTCAGGTAATTGCCGACCCGCGTCAGGTTCTGTGGCAACGCCATCGGCTGACCCAGCCCGAGCAAACCCGCCGCGGCCATCAGACTGACGCCCACCACGATCCCAGCCTCCAGTGGCGGCAACAGGACGATGGCGATGAGGTCTTGCAGGATGAACAGCCCGGCAAACGGGTTGGTGGCCCCGCCCGACAGGTACAAAAGCACGGTCAGTGCCAGCACATCGGACAGGATCTCGGCGGTCAGCAGCCGCAAAGTCACCGGCCTTGGCCCGGTGCTGCGATATCGTGCCCAGAGGTTGACGCCGACCAGCAGCGCCAGCACCGCCATCATCTGCACGAGCGGCAGCGCTATCCCCAAGCCCAGCCGTGCCGCGCCAATAGCCATCGCCTGACCCGCAATCGCCACCCAACGCAGCCGCACCAGAAGCGCTAGGTTGCTGCGTTCGATGCTGGTGGGCGCGGGCGCAAGGGTCATCAGGTCAGCCTGTTTGCAGCGGTCAACCCTGCCGGTTTGGCAAGGTCTGATCCATAACCTAGCCCTGCCGCACCCCAGCGCAACCATCGGCTTGCAGGGTGATCAGACCGGCTACCCGCTGGCACCCGGGCCAGCCAGGCGGCCAAATTCAGCAACCTTGACGCCCGCCAGTTCGGCCAAGCCCGCGTCCGGGGCTTGGGTGGCGGGGATGTGGTTGTGGACATCAAGGTTGGCGGTCAGGGCGGACAGGATCAGGCTGCCGCTGATACCGCCTGCGCGGCACGTCGTCGTGGTCGATCACACCCATCCTGTAAATCTCCGCGCCGAAATGGGCAGGCCGCCAGCGGAAGACCATCACCCCATCGGCGCCCCGCGCCACCGAACTCAGCGCCACCGAACTCAGCGCCATCCGCCGCATGTCACCGGGTTCCGGCGTCATGGTGGAAAAGCCGGGCCAGCTGCCGAAACCCGAGGCCTGCTCCGGCACGATGAAATTGCCGGAATAGGCGCGGCACAGATCAAGGTGCAGCGCCTGCGTCGGGCCAAGGCCACCGGTGCGGCGAAACTCGTCGTAGAGCATCGGATAAATCTCGAAGCCTGCGAAGTCGAGGTCCTGACCGAACCGACCCCTGAAGTCGATGTCGGCCAGGTTGCCGAGGTTGTGAAAGATGAACCAATCCGGGTTGACGCGCCGCAGAATCGCCACCTGATCGTGCTGGAAAGCCGCCGTCGCGCGGGCCAGAAAGCGGTGGTAATCCTGCAAATGACCGGGCGAGACAAACCCCGGCGCCATTTGACGCGGCAGGTCGATCTGGCCGAACCTGACCTGACCTTAGCCGAAAAAACCCGGCCCGGCGCGGCCCAGCAAGTCGGCGGCCAGACTGCGGCCAAGATCCGCCGCATCGGCCACCGGCCCGCGCACATCGCCGGTGATGACTTTGCGGCCATCGGGGCGCAAAATCTCGCCCCGCAGCCACAATTCGCCCGCCTCCAGCACCGCGAGGCCGGCAATCGGGGTATCGCACGACCCATCCAGCCGCAACAGGAACGCCCGTTCGGCGGTCAGTTGCTGGCCAGTAGGCTGGTGGTGGATCGCTGCGAGCATCGCCTCGGCCCGCTGATCAGCCAACCGCCGTTCCACCCCGATCGCCCCTTGCGCCACCGCAGGCAGCATATCGCTCACCTCAATCGCACCCCGCGCCATATGGGCCAGACCCAGCCGGTTCAGGCCCGCCATGGCAAGGAAGGTCGCCTGCGCCACACCGTCTTCCAGCTTTTTCATCCGGGTCTGCACGTTGCCGCGAAACTCCACCAGCTTCAGGTCAGGCCGCCGATGCGCCACTTGGGCCCGCCGCCGCAGGCTGGACGAGCCGAATGTGGCCCCCAATGGCAAATCCATCAGGGCCGCCGAGCCCGGCGAGATAAAGCCATCCCGCACATCCTCGCGCGGCAGATAGCAGTCCAGCACCGCGCCTGCGGGCTGCAAGGTCGGCATGTCCTTCATCGAATGCACCGCGATGTCGATGGAGCCTGCCAGCAGCGCCTCTTCAATCT
>JAYTQA010000112.1:0-4828 GCA_043746955.1 bacterium
CCGGTCATCTCGACCTTGACCACCTTGTTGACCGGCACGACCAAAGCATTATCAACCGCCAGCAGATAGTCAGACTTCGGGTAGCCCGCAGCCACGACCTTATCCTGATCCAGCAGCACCGAATCGAACGAGATGCCGGCATCCGGATAGGCATAGGACCAATACCACTGGTTGCCGGTGACCTTGACGGTCAGATCAGACTTCGGGATGATCATCTGGTCGAACAGGGCGGGGAGCGAGAACGACCCGATGAACACCAGAATAACCACCGGAATCAGCGTCCAGGCGACTTCAACCGGCGTGTTGTGGGTGAACTTGGCCGGGATCGGGTTGGACTTGGCGTTGAAGCGCAAGATCACGTAGAGCATCAGCCCGCAGACAAACACCACGATCGGCACGATGATCCACATCACCAGCGTCTCAAGCCCCTGCGCCTCGACCGCGACCGGGGAGGAGGCCGGTTGGAAGCCGGTCAGATCCGGCTTGGGCACCCCGATCTCTTTCAGCGCCTCGGCCCCGGCGATCCCAGCCAACGCCAAAGTTGTAGCACAGGCCAGCGCCAGAGACGAAAGACCGCGAGATAGGGTGCGAAGGCTCATTATCTGTTCCCGTTTCCTGTGCGGCGCTTCGGCCGCCTGATCAGGCCCGCCGCGACATGGCAGGCCTCGGTTGTATCTCGTGCATCTGAAACCATATTAGGCGGGCCACGACAAGAGAGTCTGAGGGGTTAGATGGCGCAGCCTGCGCAGTTTCAAGCCCGGTTTGAGGAAAATGCCCTGAAGCTTCGTCCCGTCCCCCCGATCCTCCCCGTGATCCTCCCCCCGATCCGGCCTCCGATCCTCCCCCTGATCCGGCCCCCGATCCGGCCCGCAACCCTGCCGCCGATCCTGTACGCGATCCTGGTCCGGCTGCTGCGCTTCTTGGCGCTGATCGGTGGCTTGGCCGTGTTGGGCCTCTATGCCTGCCAGCGCCAGATCGAGTATCAGCCGGGTCACGCCAACCCCGCGCCCGAAAGTCTTGGCCTGACCGGCGTGCAGGTCGAAACGCTGCAAACCCCCGACCATGAACGCCTGATCCTGTGGTATGCCGCCCCCAAGCCCGGCCAGCCGACCGTGCTGTTCTTTCACGGCAATGCCGGCGATATCGCCGACCGTGCGCCGCGTCTTGCGTTCTACCAATCCAAAGGCTTGGGGGCCGCGTTCTTAAGCTACCGGGGCTTTGGCGGCAGCACTGGCCAGATCTCCGAACCCGGCCTGATCACCGACGCCCGCACCGCCTATGACTGGCTGCGCACCACCACGCCGGCCGCAAAAATCGTCCTGGTCGGCGAGAGCCTCGGCACCGGGGTCGCCGTGCAACTGGCAGCGCAACTCGCCCCTCAAACCCCGGTGGCCGCTGTGGCGCTGGACGCCCCCTATGCCTCCACGCTCGCCATCGCCCAAGCCCGCTTCCCCTACCTGCCGGTGGCTTGGCTGATGCAAGACCAGTTCCTGTCGATCAACCATATCGCGGCCATCCATGCCCCCCTCATGATCCAGCACGGGACTGCCGACATGGTCGTGCCCTACACCTCCGGCCAAACCCTGTTCGCCGCAGCGGTTGAGCCGAAAACCTTCACCCCGCTGCCCGGTCGCGGCCACGAGATCATCTTCGCCCCCGACACCTGGCAGCGCGAGGTCGATTTCTTCGCCCGCACGATCCGGTAGACGGCGCTTTGGCGCAACTTTGCCCAAGGGTGCCAACCAGGCGCGCGGTAAATGTCGCCCGACGCTGGCTTCCCAGGATGGACATGCATCGCCCAAAGCCCTCAAGAAGCGGCTGCACCGCGCACCACCGCCGATCCGGCTGCAAAAAATCCGCCTGGTCCGCCGCGCTTTTGCCCACCCCGGCCCACCGCCCCACAATCCGACCGGTCCGCCTTGTGACTGCCCCCGCCAGCGCCTAGGTTCTCTCTGACCCATGGAAAGCCCCAACATGACCGCAAATAGCGCTGACGCCCCGTTCCGCCCGTTCGACACCCACCTTGACGAAGCCGCTGCCCTGCAGATCTTGCGCCACGCCACCGCAGGTGCCGATGATGGCGAACTGTTCCTCGAACGCCGCCGCTCCGAAGCGATCGTGCTGGATGACCGCCGGATCAAAACCGCGAGCTACGACGCCTCGGAAGGCTTTGGCCTGCGCGCGGTCAGGGGCGAGGTGGCCGGTTACGCCCACGCGACCGAGATCAGCGAAAGTGCGATGAAACGCGCCTCGGAAACCACGCGGCTCGCGGTCGGCGATGGCGGCGGCACCCTGGCCCCGCCGCCCAAAGGCACCAACCTCAAGCTTTACACCGATGCCGACCCGATGGCCGATGCCGCCTTCGCCGCCAAGATCGACATCCTGAAGGAAATCGACGCCTACGCCCGCGCGCTGGACCCCCGCGTCATCCAGGTTTCCGCCACCATCGCCGCCGGGTTGCAAGAGGTCGAGATTCTGCGCCCCCGAAGGTCTGCGCCTCACCGATATCCGCCCGATGGCCCGGCTGAACGTCTCGGTCGTGGTCGAGGAAGCTGGCAAACGCGAACAAGGCGGCACCGGTGGCGGTGGCCGTCACGGACTGGCCTCCCTGCTGGAACCCGCCATCTGGCAAGCCCAATTGCGCGAGGCTTTGCGGATCGCCCTCGTCAACCTGCACGCCGAACCCGCCCCGGCCGGCATGATGGACGTGGTCCTTGGCCCCGGTTGGCCCGGCATCCTGCTGCACGAAGCTATCGGCCACGGCCTCGAAGGCGACTTCAACCGCAAACAAACCTCGGCCTTCGCCGGCCTGATGGGTGCCCAGATCGCGGCCAAAGGCGTCACCGTGCTGGACGACGGCACCATCCCGAACCGGCGCGGCTCGATCAGCGTGGACGACGAAGGCACCCCGTCCGCCAAGAACATCCTGATCGAGGACGGCAAGTTGGTAGGCTTCATGCAAGACCGCCAGAACGCGCGGCTGATGGGCGTGGCCGCAACCGGTAACGGACGGCGCGAAAGCTACGCCCATATCCCGATGCCCCGCATGACCAACACCTATATGCTGGCCGGGACCGACAGCCCGGACAGCATCGTAGCCTCCCTCAAAGACGGCATCTACGCGGTAGGCTTCGGTGGCGGTCAGGTTGACATCACCAACGGCAAGTTCGTGTTCAGTTGCACCGAGGCCTACCGGGTGAAAAACGGCGTGATCGGGGCGGCCGTGAAGGGCGCCTCCCTGATCGGCGACGGCGCCACCGCGCTGAAACACATCCGCGCGATCGGCAATGATTTGAAGCTGGACCCCGGCATTGGCAACTGCGGCAAAGCCGGTCAATGGGTGCCGGTCGGCGTCGGCCAGCCCACCTTGATGATCGGCGGGCTGACGGTCGGCGGGTCTGCCGCCTGATCCCCAAATCTTCTGCGAAGATTTAGACTTCTGATTTTCTGCGAAAATCCCCGGTAATTTTCGCAGAAAACGGATCGGTTCTGAATTTTCGCAGAAAATTGGTCAGTTCTGAATTTTCGCAGAAAATTCGTGCCGGTTCTCTGCAAAGGTTAACGCCCCGCGATCTCTACGCGCGTAGAGACGGAAAGAAGACCGACAAAAGACCCATCCAAGACCGCCAAACCCGCCCAAACCGCCTCAATTAACCAAAGCCGACCGAACCCCTCACCGCCCCGGAAACTTGCCCTTCAACGCTTCCGCAAACGCTCCGCCGGACGACGGCACCGCTTTCGGCGCAGCCGCCATCCCCCCCGGCTTGCCCTTGACCACCGGAGCACCCCTGTCCCGCACCGTCTCCCGCGCCTCGGCGGAATCTTTCTTCATTGTCAATGCGATACGCTTGCGGGCCACATCGACCTCCACCACCCGCACCTGCACCACATCGCCCGCCTTCACCACTTCATGGGCATCGCGGACGAACTTGTCGGCCAGCTGGCTCAGATGCACTAGGCCATCCTGATGCACCCCGATATCGACAAACGCCCCAAACGCCGCCACATTGGTCACCGTGCCTTCCAGCAGCATCCCCACCTTCAAGTCCTTGATCTCATTGATACCTTCCGCAAATGTTGCCGTGCGAAACTCCGGCCTTGGGTCGCGCCCCGGCTTTTCCAACTCCGCCAGAATGTCCTGCACGGTCGGCAGTCCAAACCGCGCATCGACAAAGGCCCTTGGATCGAGCCGCCCCAATGCCGCACTATCCCCCATGATCGCCCGAATATCCCGCCCACAGGCCGCCACGATTTTGCGAGCCACATCATAGGCTTCCGGGTGAACGCTCGACGCATCCAGCGGCTCCGCCCCACCCCTGATCCGCAAAAATCCCGCCGCTTGCTCAAAGGCTTTCGGCCCCAGCCGCGCCACTTTCAGCAAGTCTTTCCGCGTCTTGAACGGCCCATTGGCATCGCGGTGCGCCACAATCGCCTGCGCCAAACCGGCCCCCAAGCCCGAAACCCGTGCCAGCAGCGGCGCCGAGGCGGTGTTCAACTCGACCCCGACCGCGTTGACCGCATCCTCGACCACTTCACCAAGGCTACGCCCCAAACGGCTTTGATCCACATCATGTTG
Organism: bacterium; assembly: GCA_043746955.1. Lineage (GTDB taxonomy): Bacteria > Pseudomonadota > Alphaproteobacteria > Rhodobacterales > Rhodobacteraceae > Stagnihabitans. The sequence continues at coordinate 4,577 of JAYTQA010000112.1, forward strand.
ATATTGCCCGACCCCAATCGCCTTGGGTTCTATCTTCACCAACTCCGCCAACGGGTCCTGCAAGCGCCGCGCAATGCTGACAGCGCCGCGCAAAGACACGTCCATATCGGGAAACTCCTGCGCCGCCAAAGCACTTGCCGAGTAAACCGAGGCCCCCGCCTCGCTGACGATCACCTTGGTGGGCTTTTCGCCCGGCAAAACCGCCAGCATATCCGCCACCAGCTTTTCGGTTTCCCGGCTGCCGGTGCCATT
>JAYTQA010000113.1:0-4805 GCA_043746955.1 bacterium
GATCGAACAGCCGGGCCGGATTGGTGCAGCACACCGCGACCCACCGCTGTACATTCATATGCCCTCCCACCACGCCCAGCGAGTGGATCAGCGACAGCCGGGTTTCCACACCGCCGGGCGGCAGCAGCGGCATCAGCCGGTTGCCGGCGCTGTCACGCATTGTGCGTTCGTCGGCGGGTGGCACGTCAATCTTCAGGCCGAAGTAGGCCGCTTGTTCCAGCGCCTGCGCCTCGGGCACAAGTCGCATCGCGGTGTGGTCGGTGGAAACGATGTCCAGATCACCCCGGGCAAGGCCACCCCACAGCGCACGTTGATGGCCGGCATCGCGGATCGGCGGCGTCACAAGGAACGCCAGCGCGGCAATCGGATCGCCCCGGTAGATTTCGTCGGTATGGCTGAGGTATGCCAGACAGACCTCGCCAAAGGCTTTGACACCCCGCGCCTTGGCGGCCCGGATCGCTGCGACGCCTTGGGCACAGGTGTTGTGAAAGATCAGCGTGCGGCCACCGGATACTTCGGTCATCGCCATGGCAAGTTCGATAGCCGCAGCTTCGGTGGCAGCGGGATAATTCTCGGTAAATCGCGCCAGGCTATGCTCATTCTTCGCGGCTGAACGACGGCGCATCGCGGCCAGCACACCGCGGTTTTCCGCGTGGACCACAGACAACGCACCGCGATCTGCGGTTTCCAGCAAACCGCGCATCAGGAATTCGTCCGAAACGCCCCAGCCCGGAATCGCCATGAACCATTTGAAGCTGGTGATCCCGCGATCCATGATCGCCGGAATTTCATCCAGTCTTTCCTGCGACTCTTCGCGGATGTTCATGTGAAACGCGAAGTCCACACAGCTGTTGCCCTCGGCCTCTGCCAGACGTTTCGTCAGCGCGCCCCCCAGAGTAAGGCCGGGGTCCACCTGGATTTGATCAATGATCGTAGTGGTGCCGCCAAAGGCAGCAGCCAGCGAACCGGTGGCGAAAGTTTCGTCATAACAAAAGCTTGGGCGTTCCGTTCGGATATGAACATGGCCGTCAATGGCACCCGGGATCACCAGCTTGCCTGCAGCATCCACCTCTGTCCGGCCGCTTAGACCGGTGCCGAGTGCGGCGATGATCTCACCCGTGATGGCGACGTCGCCGGTGAACTCTCCCTCCCCGGTCAGGACACGTCCGTTCTTGATGACAAGGTCGAAAGTCATGTCGGTCTCCTTTGAATGTGCCTTAGCGGGCTGTGAAACCGCCATCGACCCGCAGGTCGGTGCCGGTGATGTAGGACGCGTCGTCCGATAGCAGAAAGACCGCCGCAGCGGCGATTTCGGCTGGCCGGGCGATCCGGCCAAGTAGGGTGGCGGGGCCGAGTGCCGCATCTGCCGCCGCAAGATCCGGCCAGCGCTGCAACAGCCGCGAGGTGCCGACCGGGCCAGGCGACAGGCTGTTTACCCGGATACCTTGCGCGGCGTGATCGACAGCCATGGCCTTGGCAAGGTTCACGACACCGCCCTTGGCCGCGCAGTAGGCGGGCGAGGTTGTGGTGCCAACGCTGCCGTACTGCGAGGCGAGAAAGACGATTGAGCCGCCAGTTTTGGCCATCGCGGGCACCGCGTATTTGCCAAGCAGAAACGCGCCGGTCAGCGAAACTTCCAGCTCCAGATGCCACTGCAGCAGATCTAGATCTACCACTGTGTCGTCAAGCGAGGGCGCCGCAGCATTGTGCACCACACCGTCAAGCCTGCCAAAACGGTCCAGCGCCGCAGTCACCGCCGCCTGAACGGAAATGGCGTCGGTCACGTCACAGCCGATGCCCACCGCCGTGTCGCCAAAATCAGCGGAAATCTGCCGGGCCAACCCGGCGTCCCGCTCCGCCAGAACCACGTTTGCGCCTTCCGCAACGGCGCGGTCGGCGGTGGCCCTGCCGATACCGCCAGCCGCGCCAGTGATAAGGATCGTCCTACCGATCAGTCGTGCCATTGGCTTCGCGGTCATCGCGTTGCACCGAAGCTGCGGACGAAAGATACATAATCTGCCAGCGCCTCTGCCAGCGGTCTTGGCCGCCAGCCGGTTTCATTCGAAATGCGCGAGATGTCGTATGCACCCCACCGCCCGCCTTTATGGGTGTCGTCAGCGGTGATGTCGCACGGTCCCGCGGATTGCTGCCAACGGGTGCCGGGGACGATGCGCGCGACCTCGTCCACCAGTTCGCCTAGCGTCACGGACTGCCCCAGCGCGATGTTATAGACCGGATGATCCAGCGGCCCGGCCTTGGTCAGCAACGCCATGATCGCCTGCGCGACATCACCGGCGTGGATATGGTCCCCCACAGCGTTTGGTGCGCTGAGCCGGATCGGCAAACCCTCCAGCGCGCGGTGGATCACGACATACGGCGCGCAGTAGTGCGCCCGACTGGGCCGCTGGCGGTCCATCGGACCGTAGACGCCCGACAGGCGGCACGACACGATGGGCATCCCGAACAAGGTGCCATAACGTCGGGCGATCATTTCGGTAGACAGCTTGGAGATGCCGTAAAACTCTGGCGGATCAACCCAGCCATCCTCTGGCATCGGGCCTGCAGGATCGGGTCCATAGTCGTTGTAGACGGCGCCCGAGCTTACATTGACGAACCGTTTAAGATCGGGAAGTCGCCGCGCCCAGTCGATCACATTGACCGTGCCCATGATGTTGACCTGAAGCACTTCTGTCGGCACGTCCGTCTCTGGGTTGGCGACACTGACACCCTGCGCATCCACTGGCGCGAACAGGGTAACGGTGGCGCCGTGCACAACATGGGTGATGTCATGGTCAGCGCTGATGCGGTCCAAGGCTGTCTTGTCCAGAACGCTGGCCCTGACATAGTGCAACCGGTCCCCGTAGGGCGCGATGAACCGCTCCAGCGCCGCATCCAGCGGACCAGAATCGAGAATGACCACATCGTCGCCGGGGTGCTGGTTCAGCCACAGCCGAGCAAGATTGCTCATCACAAAGCCGCCGCCGCCGGTTATCAAGATTGTCATCCTATCCATCCCTTTGTTTTTGGTGGAAGCCATCCGGTCAGCTTGCTGACCATCCGCCATCGACCATCAGGTTGATACCGGAAATGAACCCAGCCTCGTCGCTCGCGAGGAAAAGCGCGGCGTTGGCCACGTCCTGAGACCGGCCGAGCCGGGGATATGGCGTGCGCTGACGTGCGACTGCCAACCCCGCTTCGTCCGCCGAAGCGCCCGGTTTCCCGGTGATGATCCGACCCGGCGCTACGGCGTTGCAGATGATGTGGTCGCGGCCATAATCGGTGGCAATCTGCCGGGTCATGTAGACACCAGCCGCCTTGCCAACACCGTAGGCAATGTCGTTTGGCGCGCCGATCATGCCATGTTGCGACGTGATGTTGACGATCCGGCCGCGCGCATCGCCCTGCACCGGTTGCGTCAGCATCTGCTGTACCGCCCGCTTGCAACAATAGAAGTAGCCATCCGCGTTGACCGCCTGCACCGCGCGCCATTGCGCAGGCGACGTGTCGGTCAGCCGGGTAGTGGTCCAATGTGCGGCATTATTGACCATGATGTCCAACGCACCCCAAGCCTTGACCGTGTCAGAAATCATGGCATCGACGCTGTCCCAGCTGGAAATATCGCACTGAATGCGCATGGCAATCCCGCCCGCGTTGGCAATTTCCTGCTCTGTCGGCAACCCGCCTTCCTTGGGGTTGTCTATGATGTCGGCCACCACCACTTTGGCACCCTCCTGTGCAAAAAGGATCGCTATGGCGCGCCCGATGCCAGAGGCGGCCCCCGTCACGATCGCCACTTTGCCCAGCAGTCTGTTCATGTTCGCGTCCCGTGCTTGTGATGCAGAAACCGGCGGTAAAGCGGAGTCATGGTGCGGCCTGAACGGCGAACGGAGTCCCCGCTGAGCCGAGCGACTTTAACGCCGCAAGGGCGACTTCCACCGTGCCGGCTGCATCGCGGGCCGAACACTGCACAAGCGAAGGATCATTCCGGCGCGCGGCCTCCAGAAAGCTGCGCATCTGCCGTTGGAATGGATGTTCGCCCAGTGCCGCAGCCGTGTTGGTGCCCGACCTGTCGGTCAGTTTGAAATCCGGGTCCAGTGCGATGTCAAAGGACGCGCCCGTGGTATGCACGGTCAGCGATTGCGTGGGCGGATATCCCGGTGGCGTCCACCCGACCACAATCACGCCGACGGCCCCGTTGGCAAACTGAAGGGTCAGCGAAAGCACATCCTCCGCCGTTTCGGCACCCGGCGACCGGCCCGATAAAGCAACCCCGCCGTGGACCGCCGATACCGAGACGACCTCTCCCGCGATTTTGCGTTGCAGGTCGATGTGATGGCTGACCCGCTCAAAGATCAGCCCGCCGCTTAGCTTGTCATCCTTGAACCAGCTGCGCGCCTGCGTAATGCCGACGCCCTGACTGACCAGAAGCGCCGGGCGGTTGGACTGCAGATCGCGTTCCAACAGCGCCAGATTGTCGATGGCGCGCCATTGATATCCAACAGCGCATATCCGGCCCGGGCTTTCGGCCATCGCGACAATAGCCCAGGCATCCTCAGACGACCGCGACAACGGCTTTTCGACGAATACCGCCTTTCCAAGCTCTAACGCCTGCGCGACGGCAGGACGATGCACCCCGGAAGGTGTGGAAACCACGACGGCGTCGATGTCCGTCGCAAAAAGTGCATCAAGGCTGTCCGCAGCCGTCGCCGCCAGACTTTGGGCAAGTGCGGTGCGGGTCTGAACGTCGATGTCGAACACAGACACGACACGCGCGCCACCAATCGCCGCAATCGAGACAGCATGCT
>JAYTQA010000114.1:0-4800 GCA_043746955.1 bacterium
ACCCGCGCCAGCGTCTCGGTTGGCGACGACGCCCGGCCGTGGGCATAAATCGCGTCGGTCAGCCAGCGGTGCAGTGGCGCGTAATCCCCGGTGGCAAGGCCAGTGGCGATTGCGGGCACGGCGCGGGCTACGGCAAAGATCTGCGAGGCCATGATGTTGCCCAGTGTATAGGTCGGAAACGATCCGACATAGCCTTGCGACCAATGCACGTCCTGCAAGACGCCCAAGGAGTCACTCGGTACCCTGCGCCCAAGGTAGCTGTGCATCTTTTCGGCCCAGACGGCGGGCAGGTCGGCCACGGCCAGGTCGCCCGCCATCAGCGCCGCTTCGATCTCGCACCGCAGGATGATGTGCAGGTCATAGGTCAGCTCATCCGCCTCGACCCGGATGAAATCGGGCCGGACCTGATTGACGGCGGCCCAGAATTCGCCCGCCGTCACGTCGGCAAGCTGGTGGGGGAAATGCGCTTGCAGATCGGGGAAATGCAGATCCCAAAAGGCGCGCGACCGGCCCACCCGGTTTTCCCACAGCCGCGATTGGGATTCGTGCATGCCAAAGCTGGCCCCCCCCACGGCGTACAGGTTGGCGAGGTCGGTGGTAAAGATCGACCGGGTAAAGGCCGGTTTCACGCCCTGTTCGTACATGCCATGGCCCGCCTCGTGCCACAGCGCGAACATGCCCCCCGGCAGCCAGTTTTCCCGAAACCGGCTGGTGATGCGCACATCGTTCCGGGTGAAGGAAATCTCGAACGGGTGGATGGTGTCATCCAAGCGGCCCCGGTTCAGATCGTAGCCCATCTTGGCGGCGATCTTGAGGCCAAAGGCCTTTTGCGCGGCGATGGGAAAGCTGCGGGTCAGAAAATCGGTCCGGGGTTGCGGCGCGGCGGTGGCCTGTTCGATCAGCGGCACAAGCGCTGCCTTCAACGCACCAAAGAGAACGGCAAGGCGGGCCTGCGTCATGGCGGGTTCATAAAGGCCGATCAGCGCGTCATAGGGCTCGGTGCCAAGCGCCTGACCGATCTCGCGTTGCATGGCAATCATGCGGGCCAAAAGCGGGGCGTAGCTGGCAAAATCATTGGTGGCGCGCGCCTCGGCCCAGGCGGCGTGGGCTGCAGTTTTAAGGCCGGCCAGTTCGCCGATCAGGGCGGCGGGAATCCGGGTCAGGGTGGCAATCTCGACCTCGGCCAGATCAAGGGCGCGCAAGGCCAAGGGGCCCGGTGCATCAAGGCGCGCGGTGTCGATCGCGCGGCGCAGAGCGTCTCCGGTGGCAAGATCGCGGGCCAGGCGGGTCAGGGTGGCAATCTGGCGACCCCGCGCGTCCACCCCACCGGGCGGCATCATCGTGCGGGCATCCCACGACAGCAGGTTGACGCTGCACAGAAGATCATTGATCCGCCCGATTTCGGTTTGGAACGCGGCATAGGACATCGGATTACTCGGTTTTAGCGGGGTGTGGCAGGTGACAGGCTGACTGGTGATCGCCAGCCGCCGGGGCCAGCACAGGGCGCTCTTTGAAACACCGTTCAAAAGCCAGCGGGCAGCGGGTGTTGAACAGGCAACCTTGCGGCAGGTTGACCGGGCTTGGCAGTTCGCCCCGAGCCGCAACCCTTCGGGTGCGGCGGGTGGGGTCCAGGTCGGGCGCGGCGGCCAGAAGCGCTTGGGTATAGGGATGGCGCGGCGTGCTGAACAGCGCCTCGGTCGGGCCAACCTCGACCACTTTGCCCAGATACATCACGGCGACCCGGTGCGAGATGTGGCGGACCAGCCGCAGATCATGCGCCACGAACACCACTGTCAAGTGCAGCTTTTCCTGCAAGTTGAGCAGCAGGTTGACCACCTGCGCCTGAACCGACACGTCCAGTGCTGACACCAGCTCATCGGCCACCAGCACTTCCGGCTCCACCGCCAAGGCGCGGGCGATGCCGATGCGCTGGCGCTGCCCGCCGGAAAATTCATGGGGGTATTTGTCGGCGGCATCCGGCGACAGGCGGACGAGGTCCAGGAGTTCGGCAATCCGCGCGGGGATTTGGGCTGCAGGGCGCATCTGATGCACGCTCAGCGCCTCGGCCAGGATCTGACGCACCCGCATCCGGGGGTTCAGCGAGCTGTAGGGGTCTTGAAAGATCATCTGCACGCGGGCGTTGAAGGCGCGGCGGGCCGGCCCGGACAGGGTTGCGATGTCGGTATCGCCGAACAGCACCCGGCCTTGGTCACAGTCATGCAACCGCACCAGGCAACGGGCGAGGGTGGATTTCCCGCAACCGCTTTCACCGACGATCCCCAAAGTCTCACCCCGCCTAATCTCAAGGCTGACGCCGTTCAGGGCGTGCACCGCCGGTGGCGGCAGGCTGCGCACCCGCTGCATCATGCTGCGGGGCAACGGGAATTCCTTGGCGACATTCTGGACCGAAAGCAGAATTTGCGGGTCTGTCATGATCCGGCGATCCCTTCCGCGCGCACGCGGTCACTGTGGAAACACGCCGCAGCATGGCCGGGGGCGGTGAGTTGCAGGCCCGGGCTATCTCTGCGGCAAAGGTCGGTGGCGAAATCGCAACGCGGATGGAACGAACAGCCGGCCGGGCGGTTCAGCAACCCCGGTGGCGTGCCCTCGATCGACAAAAGCTGGCTGCGTTCGGTGCCGCCACGGGGCACCGACCCCAGAAGCCCGCGGGTGTAGGCGTGGTTCGGCTGACCGAAGACCTGCGTCACCGTGCCAGTTTCCACGATGCGTCCGGCATACATCACAGCCATCCGGTCGCAGGTGGCCGCGACCACGCCAAGGTCATGGGTGACCAGGACAACGCTCATCGCCAACGCGTCGCGCAGATCAAGGATCAGCTTCAGGATCTGGTCCTGAATCGTCACGTCCAGCGCGGTGGTCGGTTCATCGGCCAGCAACAACTTTGGATTGCTGGCCAAAGCGATGGCGATCATCACGCGTTGGCGCATTCCGCCCGAAAATTGGTGCGGGTATTGTGTCAGCCGGCGCTTGGCATCGGAAATCCCCACCAGGTCCATCAGCTCCAGACAGCGAGCGGCGCGCTCTGACCCTGACAGCGAGGTGTGGGCGCGCAGGTTCTCCTCGATCTGGACTTTGACCGGCAGCACGGGGTTCAGCGCGGTGGTGGGTTCCTGAAAGATCATCGAAATCTCGCCGCCACGCACGGCGCGCAACTGGGTTTCGGTCATCGCCATCAGGTCACGGCCCTGCCAGAGCACCCGGCCGGTCACCGCCGAATGATGCGGCATCAGGCGCATGATCGACCGCAGTGTCACGCTTTTGCCGGAGCCGGATTCGCCGACCAGACCCAGAACCTCCCCCGGCATCACGTCAAAGGATATGGCATCGACCGCCGTAACCGCCGTGCCGTGATGGCCAAAGGTGGTGGTCAGATTGCTGACCTGCAAGGCTGCGACCGTCATTTGCGGGTCCGCAGCAGTTCAGCCAGACCGTCGCCGATCAGGCTGAAGCCCAGCCCGGTCACCACGATGGCAATGCCGGGAAACACCGAAATCCACCAGCCCGTCGTCATGAAATTCTTGCCATCGGCGATCTGCACGCCCCATTCGGCCGCAGGCGGCTGCGCGCCAAGTCCAAGGTAGCCAAGGCTGGAGCCGAGCAGGATCGCCAGCGCCATATCGGTCACCAGATAGACAATCGCAGGGGTGATCGCGTTCGGCAGCAGGTGACGAAAGATGATCCGGAGCGGAGTATACCCCATCGCCCGCCCGGCATCGGCATAGTCCAGCCGCTTTTGCACCTTGACCTCTGCCGCGATGATCCGCGCGTAAAATACCCAGCCGACCACCGCGAGGGCGATGTACATGTTGACCAGGCCCGGCCCGAGAACCGAGACGATGGCAATCACCAGCACCAGAAAGGGAAAGGTGATGACGGCGTCGACGATCCGGCCAAAGATGGTGTCCGCAAGGCCACCCGCATAGCCGACCAGCGCGCCGATGATGATGCCGAAGGTGAACGAAAACACTGTGCCGAAGAAGGCGATCTGCATGTCGATCGTATACGCGTGGATCACCCGGCTTAGAACATCGCGGCCAAAGTTATCGGTGCCCATCGGATGCGCCAAGGACGGCGGGTGCATCAGCGCATTGTAGTCGAATGCAACCGGATCATACGGCGCAAAGCCTGACGGAAAGACCGCCAGCAGCAGGCTCGCCCCGATCAGGATACCGCCCAACAGCAGGGGGCGCGGCACCGCAAACCTCGGACCGGTGAACACCGCCACGCTCATCTTGCCACGCGCGGGTCAAGCCAGGCGGCAACGATATCGGTCAGAAAGAAGGTCAACGAGACGAGCACCGCCAAGGCCATCGTCATGCCCTGCACCACCGGATAATCGCGGCCATAGATGCTGTCGATCATCAGTCGGCCAGCGCCGGGGATGGCGAACACCGTCTCGGTGATCACAGCACCACCGAGCAGGGTGCCAATCGACAGGCCAAACAGCGCCACCGTGGAAATCAAGGCACTGCGCAGCACATGGCGCAACAAGATCACCCGGGGCGCTATGCCTTTCGACCGGGCGAACACCACATATTCGGCCCCCACAACCCCGATAATCGACGCCCGCAGGTTGCGCATCAGGATCGCCGCGAGACTGAGGGCCAGCGAAAACGCGGGCAGGAACAGATGGTACAGGTGGTCAAGGAAGCCATCGCCATACCCGCCGACCGGAAACCAGCCAAGCCGGGCACCAAACACCGTCAGCAGGATCAAGCCAAGATAAAACACCGGCATCGACAGACCAACCTGAAACGCCCCGCGAATGACGCTGTCGGC
>JAYTQA010000115.1:0-4792 GCA_043746955.1 bacterium
AACTCCCTTGCCAAAGGACGTGAGCAGGATGCCGAAGTGGAACATAGTCGCCAGATTCTTCACCTCAACAGAGGCCAACTGGCTGGACGATTTCATCGATGATCCGGATCTCAGCTTTCGCAAGATAGCGGTCACGCGCGATGAAAGCTGGCACAAGGCCAGAAAACCGCGCACCTCAGGGCAGCAATGGCTGAACGTGCTCGGGCAGAGCTGGCGCGCATTCCAGGGCCGTCCTGATGGCGTCATCACCTGCTTTCCACAGTTGGCCATGACCGTGGCCATCCTGAAACGCCTGACCTTTCGCCGTACGCGCCTTGTCGCCCACAACTTCAATCTCGGCGGATTTCCCGGCGGCCGGAAACAACGGCTCGCGCGGTTTGCGGCGCAGGGGATCGATGTGTTCATCGTCCATTCGCCCCTCGAAGTGGGCAGTTACGCCGATTACCTTGGCATCCCTGCGCAACGGGTCAAATTCGTGCCCCTGCAGCGCGGCAGGATCAGGATTGCCCGGGTGGAGGATACGGCCACGCCGTTCCTTCTGGCCATGGGTTCGGCCGGGCGCGACTATCAGACCCTGATTGCCGCCGCCGATGCCCTTGGCATCCGCACGATCATCGTCACGCGAAAGGACATCATTGAAAGCTTGCCCAAGTCGGAACACGTCACCTTCCGCCATGGCCTGAGCGAGGCCGAATGCCTTGAGCTTCTCGCCAGCGCCCGGCTGTCGGTGGTTCCACTGGGAAATCTGAAGACGGCCTCGGGACAGGTCACCTTCATCAATTCGATGATGCTGGGCGTGCCCTTGATCGCGACACGCTGCCCCGGAACAGAAGGTTATATCGAGGACCGCATCACCGGGTTTCTGGTCGCCCCCTTCGACCGGGCCGGGATGGTGCAGGCAATCACGACGCTGTGGAACGATGCGCCGTTGCGGGTGGAACTGGCCGACCGTGAAAGGGTCTTTGCCCATGCGCATCTGAGCGATGAGGCGGCCGCCGAAAGCCTCAGAGGCCTGCTGCGGGCGATCAGGCAGCCCGCAAAACGCATCGAAGACAAGTAGGGGCGCGGGAATGTCATTTACAGACGTGCAATTTGCCTCAGCTCTCCGTTGCGCAGTCAGGAGAGCGCGATGACCCGACTGGGATATATCGTGCCGGAATTTCCCGGCCAGACGCATGCCTTCTTCTGGCGTGAGATTGCGGGCCTGCGGCAGGCGGGGGCGCATGTGGTGCTGTTTTCCACCACGGCGCCGGACCCAGCGGCCTGCCCGCATGAGTTTGGCCCCGAAGCCCGGGCGCAGACCTGCTACCTGTTCCCGCCGGTCTGGCCTGCTGCTTTGGGGTTTCTGGCCACACGGCCACGGCGCCTGCTGCGCGCCTTGCGCTATGTGGCGGGTCTGACCGAAAGCACGGGGCGGCAAAAGCTGAAGGTCGCGGCGCTCTTGCCCAGTGCGGCCTATCTGTCTCTGCGGGCCCGGGCCGAGAGCCTCGACCATGTCCACATCCACTCCTGCGCCAATGCGGCGCATGTCGGCGCCTTGGCCAATATCCTGGACGATCTGCCCTACAGCGTCACTGTGCATGGCGATCTGCCGGTTTACGGCGTCGATCATGCGGCCAAGTTCGCCCGCGCCGCCTTTGTGACGACAGTCACCCGGCCCTTGCAGGATCAGGTCCGCGCGGTCAGCCCCACCACCCGCACCGCGGTGATCACCATGGGGGTCGATGTCGACCGCTTCACCCCGCCCGAAAAATCCGCCCCTGAAAGGCCCGCCGCCGCAGGTCAGCCCTTGCGGGTGCTGTCGGTGGCACGGCTCAACCCCGCCAAGGGGCATGTGTTCCTTCTGCAGGCGATGCGCCGCGTCCTCGATCAGGGCCATCCCATCGCCTGCAAGATTGCCGGCGAAGGCCCGGCGCGGGCCGAGATCGAGGCCAGCATCGCCGCCCTCAACCTTGGCGCGCATGTGACGCTGCTGGGGTCGGTCTCTGAAGGCGAGGTCCTGAGCCTTTTGCACGCTACGGATGTCTTCGCCCTGACCAGCACCGGCTTGGGCGAGGCCGCCCCCGTCGCCGTGATGGAGGCGATGGCCACTGGCACCGCCGTGATCTGCTCGATCATCGGGGGCACGCCGGACATGATTGCGGATGGGGTCGACGGCCTGCTGGTCGCGCGCAAGGATGTGGACGCCATCACCGCGGCGCTGGTGTCGCTCGCCACCGACCCCGGTTATCGCCGGCAAATCGGGCAGGCCGCCCGGGCCAAAAGCGTCTCGGTTTTCGATTATCGCGCCACCGCCCGGCAGCTTTTGCAGATGATCGAGGCGCAGGGTTAGACGGGTCGCAGGGTTAGACGGGCCGCAGGGTCATATTTGACTCCTATTTGACTCCGATCGGAGTCCTGTCAGACTGAATCCGGGCGCAGCCCCTGCCCCGTGCCATCCTGCCCGGCATCCGCGACAAGCTGGGCCAGCCAGGCCACCTCATGGGCGATGTCATGCTCGACCTCGACCTTGGCGCGGCCGGCCTGCCCCATCCGGGCACAAAGCGCGGGGTTGGACAAAAGGCGGTCGAGCCGGTCTGCCAGCGTCTCCACATCGCCGGGCGGCACAATGAAGCCGGAAACCCCATCCACCACCAGTTCCGGCACTCCGGCGACCTGAGTGGCGATCACCGGAATGCGGCTGGCAAACGCCTCCATCAGCACGACCGGCAGACCCTCGGCAAAGGACGGCAGCACCAGCATGTCAGCGCTTTCCAACAGCCGCGCCACCGCCGGTTCATCAAGATAGCCTGCAAAGCGCACCACTTCGGTCAGGCCCAGGGCCTGCGTGCGCGCCTCGAACCTGGCGCGCGCCGGGCCGTCGCCTGCGATGGTCAGCCGGGCCTTCGGGTGGCGGGCGCGGACGGTGGCAAAGGCCTCCAGCAGCAAAGGCACGCCCTTGACCGCATCAAGCCGTCCCACAAAGGCCACATGGCCGGTGAAATCGCCACGCTTGGCCGTGCCATAGTTCGCAGGCACCACGCCGCAATGGACGATCTTCAGCTTGTGCCAATGCGCCTCATCCGAGAACAGCATCGCCTGTGACCGGCAGAAATGGCTGATGCAGGCGATGAAGGCGGCGCGGGCCACCTTCACATCCAGCCGCCACCAGTGCATTTCAAAGAAGATCGTCGGCCCATGCAGCATGATGGAAAACGGAATGCCCGACATTTCCGAGGCGATCAGGGTCAGCGACCCGCTCGCATCGCCGAAATGGTTGTGCATATGGGTGACGCCGCGGGACAGAAGGTGATCCGACAGCACTCCCGCCTCGAGGAAATAGAACAACTGCCACAGAAGCGCCCTGGCCCCCGGCGGGCGGATCGTCCAGGCCAGCCGCAGCGCGGAAAACCAGCGCCCCGGTGCCCGCCGCAGCATCGCCAGATGCGCGCCTGCCAGCCGGGCGGGGTTCTTGGCAACCTCCAGAACCCCAAAGGTGCGTGCGGCCTCTTCGGCCTGACGGGGACCCACCACGGATTTCAACGGCGGGCGGCGCACGGTGCAGGTCATGACCTCGATCCCCAAGGCGCGCAACCCTTCGACCTCGCGCTGGATGAAAGTGTGCGAGACGCTGGGATATTGCCCCGTGACATAGGCTACAGGACCAGAGAACCGACCGGAAAGCGGGCCAAACGGGGGCTGCTCCGCGCGGGGCACGCTCTGAGCGGTCTTGTGGGTTGTGCCTTGTTCCGTCATGTTTTTGCCCGCACCCACCAGAATACCTTGCCAAGTCCGCCTGCCGCCCGTGCGCCGAAGGCTGCGGCGCGCGACGGGGCGACCGGCAGGGCGGCAAGGGCCCCTGCGCCAAAAATCACGGTCTGGGCAAGGCCTGCGGCCATCCAGAACGCGGTGGCACCCCAGTTTCGGCCACCGGCCTCGACCAGACAGCGCAACTGACCGCTGTGAAACCGGCGCTGGCGCACAAAGGCCGCCGTCATGCGTGTTGCGGGCACATGCTCGTACACGGCGGCCCCGGTGACCCAGGTCAGGCGCTGGCCACGGTCCTGTGCAAGTTCGCGCAAAAACCAGACGTCCTCGCCGCCCTGATTGAAGCGCAGATCGAACGGTGCCGCGCGCACAAAGCATCGCGCACGCTCGAACATCGAGTTTCCGGTACCCAGATAGGCCCGCTTGTCGGTGATATCGGTGCCGGCCGGAACCCTTGCGTCGCGGCTGAAAATCCCGTCCAGAAGGCTGCGCAAAGCGGCGGGGGGCGGGGTCTCGAAGACGGGCATCACCGGGCCGAAACAGGCGACGTGGCCAAGAAGGGCAAAGGCGCGGTAGCATTCCAGCCAGCCCGGCACCGGTTGCTGGTCATCGTCGATGAACACGACATAGCGCCCTTGCGAGTGCCGGACGCCGGCGTTGCGGGCATGCACGACGCCAGAATGCGGCTCATGGACATAGACTGCGCCCGAAGCCTGGCGGGCCACCGTCGGTTCGGCCGAGCGGTCCGGGCAGTTGTCGACCACGACAAGCTCTGCTGCGCCATCTTCCAACGCCGCGATCTGATCACGCAGATGGACAAGAAGCGCGCCCAAGGCCGCCGGGCGGCGATAGGTGGGAACGATGACAGACAACAGCATGGACAGATCACCTGACGAGGGGTTCGCGGCAGACATTGGGCGAAGCCCGGCCCGATGGAAAGGCCGTAATCCCTCTGGCGAAGGCGCAGTTTGCCGGTGTTGCCCATGCGGGGCGCAACCGTTTCGGCTTGGCGTGGCATGCCTTGCGGCAAGCCGGAAAGCTTTTC
>JAYTQA010000116.1:0-12624 GCA_043746955.1 bacterium
ATAACGGCATAGGCGTGTTTCGCTTGAACCGCCGTAGCGTGATGAGCCAAAATCTGAAGGGCTTCATCTTCGTGCCGTGAGGTGCGAAATGTCTTAACAAAGCCTTTGCGAAAATAGAAATATCTCATAACGTCACATGATTGGCGGGGATTTCATACGTGAAATCCTCGCCATTTCACACAGTCAAACCCCGGCATAAATCCCCACCACCCGCGCCACCGCCGCCTCAGGTGCCAACGCCTCCGACACGCCGGTCCGGCGCGAGGTCAGTTCGACCACACCACCCGCCAGCCCCCTCGGCCCGACCGTGATCCGCCACGGCAGGCCGATCAGGTCCATCGTGGCGAACTTGGCCCCGGCGCGCTCATCCCGGTCGTCGTATAACGGCTCCAACCCCTTGGCCAGCAGCGCTTTTTCCAAACCGGCGCAGGCGGCATCGGTGCCCGCATCGCCCTGTTTCAGGTTGACGATGCCGACCGGGAACGGTGTGACGCCTTCCGGCCAGATGATGCCCTTGTCGTCATGGCTGGCCTCGATGATCGCCCCCAGCAGACGGGAGACGCCAATGCCGTGCGAACCCATCTCGACCGGCACTTTCTCGCCTTTGTCGTTGACGACCGATGCCCCCATCGCACCCGAATACTTGGTGCCAAAGTAGAAAATCTGGCCGACTTCAATGCCACGGGCAACTTTGCGCCGCGCCTCGGGAATGGCGTCAAACAGGACGGCGTCGTGGGTTTCATCGGTGCGGGCGTAGAGCGTGGTGAACTCGCGGCAGACCGCGGCCACCGCCTCGCGGTCGTCGTAATCGACCTCGCGGGCCCCCAGTTTCAACTCGGTCACGGCGGCATCGAAGAACACCTCCGACTCGCCGGTTGACGCGAGCACGAGGAATTCATGGGTGTCATCGCCGCCGATGGGACCAGAGTCCGCGCGCATCGGAATCGCGGTCAGGCCCATCCGCTCATAGGTGCGCAGGTACGAAACCATATGGCGGTTGTAGGCGTGCAGGGCGGCTGCCTTGTCGATGTCGAAGTTGTAGCCATCTTTCATCAGGAACTCGCGCCCGCGCATCACGCCGAACCGGGGCCGCATCTCATCGCGGAACTTCCACTGGATGTGGTACAGCGTCAGCGGCAGGCTTTTGTAGGACGTGACGTGCGACCGGAAGATATCGGTGATCATCTCCTCATTGGTCGGGCCATAGAGGAGATCGCGGCCACCCCGGTCCTTGATCCGCAGCATCTCGTCGCCGTAATCATCGTAGCGCCCGCTTTCGCGCCACAGGTCAGCCGGTTGCAGCGTGGGCATCAAAAGCGGGATATGCCCGGCGCGCTGCTGCTCTTCATGCACAATCGCCTCGATCCGCCGCAAGACCCGCAGACCCAAGGGCAGCCACGAATAAATCCCGGCGGCCTGTTGCTTGATCATGCCGGCCCGCAGCATGTAGCGGTGCGAGACGATCTGCGCCTCGGCAGGGTTTTCCTTCAGAACGGGCAGGAAGTAACGGGTCAGACGCATGGCGGGCCTCATGGGATCGGTTCGCATCGTTCCTAGCGGGAGGAAGGGGGGGATGGCAAGCGGGAGGCGGTTCACGCCCGCGCCCGCACTGCCGCTTGGCCTTGGGGCATAACCGGCGCGCGCCGCCGGCGGCCCACCCGGCCAGACGCGCCGATGACCCGCGTTTTTCCGATTTACCTACCTGGCCTTGCGCGGCGAACTATTGCCCCGAGCTGGCACCGCCTCGGCTTGCCGATCAAGGCTAGCGCGTCCGCCTTACCGGTCAATGCGACGGCAGGCTTTAAGCGGGTCGCCGGTCAGACCCACGGTTTCCGGCCAAGGTGACCGGCAAAACCCATCCTTGCCACCTGATCGGTCCCGCCCACTGCCCGACGCGGACTTGCATCCGGACGCCCCAGCAGCGATATCAACCGCTGACAGTGACAGGAGGTTGGGCCGTGCCGATCGACATTCAAGGACGCACCTGGGCCGTGGTGGCGGTGGTTTTCTTTGTGGCGCTCTGGTATCTGGGCTCGGTCATGCTGCCGTTTCTGGTCGGCGGGGCTGTGGCGTATTTCATGGACCCGATCGCCGACCGGCTGCAACGGCTGGGTCTGTCGCGCCTCGCGGCCACCGCCCTCATCACCCTTTCGGCGTTTTTGCTGGTGGTGCTACTGGTGCTCGCGGTCATTCCGGTGCTGGTGCAGCAGTTGACCGCGCTGATCAACGCCGCCCCGCAAATCTCGGCCCGGCTGGAGGCGTTTCTGGTCTCGCGCTTTCCCGAATTGACCGACAGCACGTCGGTCATGCGCACCACGCTGGCCCAGATTGCCCAAGCGGTACAGGCGCGGGGCGGCGAGTTGGCGCAAAGCCTGATCGCCTCGGTTTTCAGCGTGGTTGGCTGGCTGTTGTTCATCGTGGTGGTGCCGGTCGTGGCGTTTTATCTGCTGATGGACTGGGACCGGATGGTGGCAGAGATTGACGCCCTGTTGCCGCGCGACCATGCCCCGGTGATCCGCCAACTGGCGCAGGAGATTGACGCGGCGCTGGCCGGATTTGTGCGCGGGCAGGTCACGGTTTGTCTGACGCTAGCGGTCTATTACGCCAGTACCCTGATGCTCGCAGGGCTGCAGTTCGGCCTGATCATCGGGGCGATTGCCGGGGCGATCACCGTGGTGCCGTTTATCGGGGCGATGGTCGGCGGTGCCTTGGGGATCGGTCTGGCCTTCTACCAGTTCTGGGGCAATTGGGTGGCAATTGGCACAATCGCTGCCATCTTCGCCTTCGGCCAGTTCATGGAGGGCAACGTGCTGACCCCGCGACTGGTCGGCAAATCGATCGGAGTGCATCCGGTCTGGCTGATCTTTGCGCTGTCGATCTTCGGGGCGATCTTCGGTTTTGTCGGCCTGCTGGTCGCGGTGCCGTTGTCGGCCACCATTGGCGTGCTGGCCCGGTTCGGCATCGCGCATTACCGGCAGAGCCAGCTGTATTTGGGGCAATCCGGCGATCAGGGTAATGAAGGCGGCTCCGGGTGACCGGCCAACTGGCCTTCGATCTGCCGGGGCGCGAGGCGTGGAGCCGGGCGGATTTCTATCCCTCGCCCGCCAATGCCGAAGCGTTGGCTGCGGTGCAGGGCTGGCAAGGCTGGCCGAACCGCTGCCTGTTGCTGTTGGGGCCATCTGGCGCGGGCAAGACTCATCTGGCACACATCTGGGCGGCCGAGACCGGGGCGCTGTGGCTCAAACCTGATCGGCTGGCCGACAGTCTGGCCGATCTGCCGGCCCAGGCCTCGGTCATTGTGGATCGGGCAGAGAAGGCCGCCGGTGACGGTGAAACCGCCCTGTTCCACCTCTATAACCGTCTGATCCCGCAGGGCCGCCTCCTGCTGACCGCAGCCACCCCGCCGCGCGATTGGGGCCTTGGGCTGGCCGACCTTTTGTCGCGCCTGCAGGCCATGCCGGTGGCCCGGCTGCACGCGCCCGACGATGCGCTGTTGGCCGCCGTGCTGCTGAAACTGCTGGCCGACCGGCAGATCAGCGCGCCGGCCAATCTGGTGGCCTACCTTCTGCCCCGCATGGAACGCTCGATCGCTGCCGCCCGTGCGCTGGTGGCTGCCCTGGATGCCCGCGCCCTGGCGAGCCACCGGCCGATCACACGCCAACTTGCGGCAGAGGTGCTGGACTTGAACGACCGCGAGTGAAACAGTCGCGCAAAGCTCAAGATACCCAAGCGATAACCCCCGATGACTCAGGCAGACTTCCTCAAAGCCGCCTTCCCCGCAGCGGTTTCTTACCCCGCGGTGGAAACCGCAGGCCCGCGCCGGTTTTTCAACCGCGAACTGTCCTGGCTTTCGTTCAACTGGCGCGTATTGGACGAGGCGACCAACCCCGGCGTGCCCTTGCTGGAACGGCTGCGGTTCCTGTCGATTTCGGCGACCAACCTTGACGAATTCTACACGGTCCGGGTCGCAGGTTTGCGGGCACAGGTCCGGAATGGCAATGCGCCGATGTCAGACGATGGCCGCTCGCCTGCCGAACAACTGACCCTGATCCACGCCGACGCCCGTCGCCTGATGCAGATGCAGCAGACGGTGTACAACCGGTTGAAAAAGGAGATGGAGGCCGAGGGGATCATCATCCTGACCCGCTCCAAACTCACCGTCCGCGACCTCAAGCTCTTGGAGGAGAATTTCCTGACCAAGGTGTTCCCGGTGCTGTCGCCCTTAGCCATCGACCCGGCGCACCCGTTCCCGTTCATCCCCAACACCGGCTTTTCGCTGGCACTGGAACTGGAGCGGGTGTCTGACCGCCGTACCCTCAAAGCCCTGCTGCCGATCCCGCAGCAAATCGCCCGCTTCATCCCGTTGCCCGGCAAACCCGGCGAGGCGCGGTTCCTGCCGCTGGAAGAGTTGCTGCTCCTACATCTCAACATGCTGTTTCCCGGCTATACCGACCGGGGCCATTGCATGTTCCGCGTGCTGCGCGACAGCGATCTGGAGGTCGAGGAGGAATCCGAAGACCTCGTCCGCGAATTTGAAACCGCGCTGAAACGGCGCAGGCGCGGCGAGGTGATCCGGCTGAAAATCTCCGCCGGTGCGCCGCAAGACCTGCGGGCGTTGATCATGGGCGAGCTTGCGGTCACCCAAGATGAGGTGGTCGAAACCCGCGGGCTGCTGGGGGTCGCCGACCTGAAACAACTGGTGCTGTCCAGTCGCCCCGACCTCTTGTGGCCGCCGTTCGCCCCGCGCATCCCCGAACGCGTGCAGGATCATGACGGCGACATGTTTGCCGCGATCCGCCAAAAGGACATGCTGCTGCATCACCCTTACGAGACGTTCGACATGGTGATCCGGTTTCTGGAACAGGCGGCGCGCGACCCGAATGTTCTGGCGATCAAACAGACGCTTTATCGCACCTCGGCCAACTCGCCCATCGTCGGTGCTTTGTGTGAGGCTGCCGAAGGCGGCAAGTCGGTCACGGCCTTGGTCGAGCTGAAAGCGCGCTTCGACGAGGCGGCCAACATCTTGCAAAGCAGGCGTCTGGAGCGGGCTGGCGCGCATGTGGTTTATGGCTTCACCCATATGAAAACCCACGCGAAAATCAGCACTGTGGTCCGGCGGGAGGGCGAGAACCTTGTCACCTACACCCATTACGGCACCGGCAATTACCATCCGATTACAGCGCGGATTTACACCGACCTGTCGTTTTTCACCTGCGACGCGGCTTTGGGCCGCGATGCCACCAAGGTTTTCAACTTCCTGTCCGGCTATGTCCAGCCAGAGGGCCTCGAAAACCTGTCGATCGCGCCCATCAACCTCAAATCCGACCTGCTGGCGTTGATTGCCAGTGAGGCGGACCATGCCCGCGCCGGGCGGACTGCCGAGATCTGGATCAAGCTGAATTCCCTGTTCGAACCCGACGTGATCGACGCGCTTTATGCCGCGTCTCAGGCCGGCGCCAAGATCAGCCTGATCATCCGGGGCATTTGCGGATTACGCCCCGGTATCAAAGGCTTGTCTGACAATATTCGCGTGAAATCGGTGGTGGGCCGGTTCCTGGAACATTCGCGGATCATCTGCTTTGGCAATGGTCATGGCTTGCCCTCGAAAGAAGCGCGGGTCTACCTGTCGTCCGCCGATCTGATGGACCGCAACCTGTCGCGCCGGGTCGAAACCCTGGTCGAAATTCACAACCAAACCGTGCGCGCCCAGATCATGGGCCAGATCATGGCCGCGAACCTGGCCGATGAGGCGCAAAGCTGGGTGCTCAGCCCGGATGGCGGCTATGCCCGTGACCTTGAAGGCGGCGGCAAGACCCTGTTCAACTGTCATCGGTTTTTCATGGAAAACCCCTCGCTGTCCGGTCGCGGCACCGCCGGGGTAAAAGACGCGCCCCGTCTTGCCGGCGACTGAAGGCTGGCCGGAGATTGAGGCCTGGCTGGCGATTGATGCCCGGCCGGCGATTGAGGCGATCCTTGACCGATGGGCCGCCTTGGGCCATGCAGGGTCAAACCAGCCGATCCGGGGGGCAGAGACATGACGGCCAATGCGGGAACCGCCCCGGGCGAGCCAGCCAAGACTGAACCCCTGCCGTCCGATGATGCCCAGTTGGCGATTTCACCGACCGAACTTGATGCGGGCCTGTTCGGGCAGCGGCTGTTTGAAGACCCCTCGGTCCGGGCTTTGTCCCGGGTTGGGGTGGTCGATGTCGGGTCAAACTCGGTCCGGATGGTGGTGTTTGACGGTGCTGCCCGTTCGCCCGCCTATTTCTACAACGAAAAGATCATGTGCGGCCTGGGCAAGGGTCTGGCTGAAACCAACCGGCTGAACCCCGAAGGTCGCAGGCGGGCTTTGGAGGCGTTGAAGCGGTTTGCCTTGCTGGCCAAGGGGATGGAGATTGAAAAGCTGACTGTCGTGGCCACCGCAGCCGCGCGCGAGGCCGAGGATGGCCCGGCGTTTCAGGCCGAGGTTTTGGCGCAGACCGGGTTGAAAATCTGGGTCGTCGATGGCGATGAAGAAGCGCGGTTGTCCGCCCAAGGCGTGCTGCTTGGCTGGCCCGATGCCAAAGGTGTCGTCTGCGACCTTGGCGGCAATTCGATGGAACTGGCGCGGATCGGCGATGGCAAGGTCGGAAGGCGGGCGACCTCGCCGCTTGGTCCGTTTCGGTTGCAGCAAGTGCCGGGCGGACCTCAGGCGCGGTCTGCCCATATTGAAAAGGTTGTCAAAGGCTTGCAGGCGGTTATTAATTCAACCGGCGAACGGATCTATCTGGTCGGCGGCTCGTGGCGGGTGATCGCCCGGTTGGATATGGAGCGGCGGAATTACCCGCTGACGGTGCTGCACGAATACCGGATGATGCCGAACAGTCTGTTGGACACGTTGCAATGGATCCTGTCGTCTGATCTTGCGGTTTTGCGCGCCCGGACTGGCACATCGGCGGAGCGGATGGAACTGGTGCCCTTGGCCTGCGAGGTTTTGCGCGCCCTGATCCTGATGCTGAAACCGTCCGAGATTGACGTCTCCGCCTACGGCATCCGCGAGGGGTTGCTCTACGAGGTGATGCCCGAAAAACTGCGCCAACGCGACCCGCTGATCGAGGCGGCACGGATCAGCGAACTGACCAGCTCGCGGATTCCCGGCACCGGCAAGCGGCTGTTTGAATTTCTGCTACCGGTGTTCCCCGAGGTTGACGCGGCCCGCCTGCGCCTGATGAAAGCCGCCTGCCTGTTGCACGACACCACCTGGCGTGCGCACCCCGACTACCGGGCCGAGGCGTGTTTTGACAATGCCACCCGCGCCAATCTGGGCGGCCTGGACCATCCGGGCCGGGTGTTTCTGGGGGTGGCGCTGCTGCACCGCTACAAAAACTCCCATGTCGGGTCGCGGCTGGAGCCGTTGTTTCGCTTGCTGACCGATGACCAGATGCGGGATGCCGAAATCCTTGGCAAGGCGATGCGGTTTGGGGCGATGTTTGCGGCGGGCGATCCGGCGCAGGCCGGGCGTCTGGTTTGGCAGCCCAAAAAGCGCATCCTGGAACTGCACCTGACCCGCGATGGCCATGACCTTTATGGCGAGGTGGCCCAGGCCCGGCTCGCCTCGCTCGCCCTTGCCATGCGGGCCGAGATCAAAGTGGTGGAACCCGCCTGATGCTCAGCTTCGACCACATCGCGGTTTCGGCTGCGACGCTGGAGGCGGGTGTGGCTTGGGTGGAACAGGCGTTGGGCGTGACGATGGCGGGGGGCGGCCAGCACGCCCTGATGGCCACCCACAACCGGTTGTTAGGTCTGGGCGATCTGTACCTTGAGGTCATAGCGATTGACCGCCAAGCCAACCCGCCAGCCCAACCGCGCTGGTTCGACCTTGACCGTTTTGCCGGGCCGCCGCGCTTGACCAACTGGGTCTGCCGCAGTGATGAGATCGACGCCGAACTGGCCACCGCGCCCGCTGGCTCCGGCCTGCCACTGACCCTGTCGCGCGGCGACTACCGCTGGAAAATGGCGGTGCCGGCCGATGGCATCCTGCCGTTCGACGGCGCATATCCGGCGCTGATCCAATGGCTGACCCCCCTGCACCCGACCCAAGCCCTGCCCGACACCGGCGTGCGGCTGAAAACCCTGACCATCCGCCACCCAGAGGCCGAACTCCTGCGCGCCGCCCTGCGCCTGACCGACCCGCGCATCGAAATAACCCATGGTGCGGCGAAATCGCTCTGCGCCACCTTCCAAACCCCCAACGGCGAAAGAACCCTGTCATGATCCGCCCTGCCATCGTGCTGGATGCCCAAGCGATTGCCGATGTCTGGAACCCGTGGATCCGCGACACCGGCGTCACCTTCAACGCGGTCGACAAGACCGAAACGGAGGTGGCGCAACTGATCGTCGCCCGGATCACCGCCGGCCGGGGATTTCTGGTCGCCACCGATGATGACAGCGGGGCGATCCTCGGCTTTGGCACCTATGCCCAGTTTCGCGGCGGCACCGGCTATGCCAAAACCATGGAGCATTCGATCATCCTGGCACCCGCTGCCCGTGGTCAGGGCCTTGGCCGCACCTTGCTGACCGCGCTTGAAAGCCATGCCCGCGAGGAAGGCGCGCATCAGATACTGGCGGGAGTCAGCTCGGAAAACGCCGATGGCATCCGCTTTCATGTGGCGATGGGCTACAGTGAATGCGCCCGGATCCGCGACGCCGGTTACAAATTCGCGCGCTATATGGATCTTGTGCTGATGCAGAAATTCCTCTCCTGACAGTCCGGCTCTGCCGGGTTAGGATGCGGTCATGTCGATCTGGTCGCGCATTGCCGAGGCTCTGTCGGCCCTGGCCTCGGGTGAGGGTCTGGGCACCCTTTTCGACAAACTGCGCACCAAACCGCAACGCTCGGTCGGCTTTACCATCGCGGTGATTGCCTTGGGTGCCAAGATGGCCAAGGCCGATGGCCAGGTGACCCGGGATGAAGTCGCAGCCTTTCGCCGGGTATTTATGATCCCCAAGGGCGAGGAGGCGAGCGCCGCCCGCGTCTTCAACTTGGCCCGGCAGGATGTCGCGGGGTTTGACACCTATGCCCGCAAGATCCGCGCGATGTTTGGGCGAAACGACCGCGATGTGCTGATCGACCTGATGGACGGGCTGTTCCACATCGCACTGGCCGATGACGAATTTCATCCGGCCGAGGAGGCGTTTTTACGTGCGGTCGCCGGGATTTTCGGGCTGGATGACCGCTGTTTCAAAGCGCTCCGCGCCCGCCATGTGAAGGACGATCCCTATGCCGTGCTGGGCGTCGACCCCGATGCGCCGTTGGAGGCGGTCAAACTGGCGTGGCGCGCGGCGGTCAAAGCCTCGCATCCCGACGGGATGATCGCCCGTGGTGTCCCGCCCGAGGCGTTGCGACTGGCCGAAGAACGCGTCCGCGCCATCAACGCGGCCTGGGAGACAATCTCCAAGCAAGCCGCCTGAGGCGCGGCGATGGTCGGTCAGCGGCGGTCAACGGCCAAGCGCCGTGCGCCCTAACCTCCCCCCCCGGGCATCACACCCCTTGGCCCGCTCACCGGCGCCCTGACCGGAGCCTACACCGCCCCGCAAAGCCGCTTTGCCGCCACGATCACCCTGACCGTCACCGCCTCTGGTATCGCGATTTTCGGCATTGGAGCCGCCTTCTGGGGCCTGATGGCGGGGCTGGTTGTGGTAGGGATGGAGGCCTTGGCGCGGCGTTTTCGGTGAGCGTCCACAAATGGACAAAAGTGATTTTCTTTTGTTTTCCGTGGCTTGCGTTTTTTTGTTAACGAATCGTTAGGAACTTCCGGCTGAAATGCGGGCAAAATCCGCCGCAGGATCAGGCTTTAGAACGGCACGTCTGACACCTGATGCGCGGGCATCACCCAGCGGGCCACGATCTTTTTTGACCCGGCCACATCGAATTCCACGTCCAGCTTGTCGCCTTCCACCATCATCACCTCGCCGTAGCCGAACTTCTGATGGAACACCCGGTCGCCAATGCCAAACCCGGACACGGCTTGTGCGTCAATCACCACATTGCGGGCTGCCTGGGGCTGGGCTACCGGGCGGGTTCCGGCCCGGTCGGTCATCCGCTTCCAGCCCGGCGAGTTATAGACATCCGCCTTGGTCGCCCGCTGTTCAATCGTAGAGGTCGAGCCCGGTGCCGCCGCCCCAAAACCACCGCCATACAATCCCGGCGGGGTCAGCACGCTGACATGGGCCGCCGGCAGTTCGTCGATGAACCGCGAGGGCAACTGGCTTTGCCATTGGCCATAAACCCGGCGGTTGGAGGCGAAGGAAATTGTACACAAGCGCTCCGCCCGGGTGATGCCGACATAGGCCAGCCGGCGCTCCTCCTCCAGGCCTTTCTGCCCGCTTTCGTCCATGCTGCGCTGGCTGGGGAACAGGCCATCCTCCCAACCGGGCAGGAACACGGCGGGAAACTCGAGGCCCTTGGCGGCGTGCAGGGTCATGATGGTGACCTTTTCGGCCGCCTCCTCGGTCTCATTGTCCATGATCAGCGAGACGTGTTCCAGAAAACCCTGCAAATTCTCGAACTGTTCCAGGGCTTTGACCAGTTCCTTGAGGTTCTCCAGCCGCCCCGGCGCTTCCGGGGTTTTGTCGTTCTGCCACATCTCGGTGTAGCCGGAGCCATCCAGAATCATCTCGGCCAGTTCGATGTGGTTGTGCGGTTTTTGGATGGCATCGTGCCAGTGGTCGATATTCTCGACAAAGCCGCGCAGATGACCCGCCCCCTTGCCGCCAATCGCCGCCTTGGCCAAAACCTCGCGCGCGCCGTCCAGCAGGGACACGCCCGCCCCGCGTGCGGCGCGCTGAATATCGGCCTGCGCCTTGTCGCCCAAGCCCCGTTTCGGCGTGTTGATCACCCGTTCAAACGCCAGATCATCCTGCGGACTGACCGCCAGCCGGAAATACGCCATCGCATCGCGAATCTCCTGCCGCTCGTAAAACCGTGGGCCCCCGATCACCCGGTAGGGCAGGCCGATGGTCAGAAACCGATCCTCAAACGCCCGCATCTGGTGGCTGGCGCGGACCAGGATCGCCATGTCATCCAGCGACAAGAGCCCGATGCCCCGGCCGCCGCGTGCCAACGCCTGAACCTCTTCGCCGATCCAGCGCGCCTCTTCCTCGCCGTCCCAATGGCCGATCAGCCGCAGCTTTTCGCCGTGCTTTTCCTCGGTCCACAGGGTCTTGCCCAAGCGCCCCGCGTTGGTGGCAATCACGCCCGACGCTGCCGCCAGAATGTGGGGGGTGGAGCGATAGTTCTGCTCCAGCCGGACCACCTTGGCACCCGGAAAATCCGCCTCGAACCGCAGGATGTTGCCAACCTCGGCACCGCGCCAGCCGTAGATCGACTGGTCGTCATCGCCGACGCAGCAGATGTTGCGGTGGCCCTGGGCCAACAGCCGCAGCCACAGATATTGCGCGACATTGGTGTCCTGGTATTCATCGACCAGGATATAGCGGAACCAGCGTTGGTATTGTTGCAGCACATCCGGGTGGTTCTGGAAAATCGTCACGCAATGCATCAAGAGGTCGCCGAAATCGGTGGTATTGAGGGTTTTCAGCCGCTGCTGATAGGCCTCATAAAGTTCGGTGCCCCGGTTGTTATAGGCGGAAGCTTCCGAGGTCGGCACCCGGTCGGGCAGTAAAGCCCGGTTCTTCCAGCTGTCGATCAGGCTGGCCAGCAACCGCGCAGGCCAGCGCTTTTCGTCGATATTCGCCGCCTCGATCAGCTGTTTCAGCAGGCGCAACTGGTCGTCGGTGTCCAGAATCGTGAAGTTCGACTTGAGGCCGACCAGTTCGGCATGGCGGCGCAGGATTTTCGCCGACAGCGCATGAAAGGTGCCCATCCACGCGATGCCCTCGGCCGCCTCGCCCAGAATCCGGCCGACCCGCAGTTTCATCTCCCGCGCGGCTTTGTTGGTGAAGGTCACTGACAGAATCTCATTCGGGCGGGCACGACCCATCGCCAGCAGATGCACGATGCGCGCAATCAGCGCCTTGGTCTTGCCGGTGCCAGCGCCTGCCAGCATCAGAACCGGGCCATCCAGCGCCTCCACCGCCTCGCGCTGTGCCGGGTTGAGGTCATCCAGATAGGGCGCGGGCCGCATGGAAAGCGCCTGCCGCGACAACGGGATCGCAGCGGCGGGGCTGACATCGGCCAAAGGATCGGGGTCGGACAGGTTCATCGCTGGAATGTAACGCCTTGCCGGCGAAAGGGGAAGCATTGTTCGCTTAATGTTCACGGAAGTGACGCTAACTTCAGCCCAAACTTAGCTGCGCGCCGGATATTGCGCGCGCATCCCTTCGGAATAGCGCGCAAAGAGCCGGGCGAAGGTCAGGATATCCGCCTCGCTCCAGGGCGCAAACAGCTTGATCGAGCGTTGCCATTTGGCGCGCAGAACGCCGTCCATCAGCGCCCATGCCGCCTCGGTTGGCACCAGAACCGAGCGGCGGCCATCTTGCTGGCTGACCGCGCGCACCAATAGCCCGCGTTCGACCAGCCCCGCCGCAATCCGGCTGGCGCGCGACGGGTCGATCACCATCTCCTCGGCCAGCAAGCCCACCGTCGCCTCGGCCGCCGGGCGACCGTAGCCCCCGTTGATCCGC
>JAYTQA010000117.1:0-4775 GCA_043746955.1 bacterium
TTGGATGCGTCGCCCACCATCATCGGTGCAGTCGCCATGACCTTTGTGATCGTGACGCGCGGCATTGACCTTTCGGTGGGCTCGGTGGCGAATTTTGCGCTGGCCGCAGCCGTCATGCTGGCCGGAACCAAATCGGCAGTCTCGATCACCACGGACACCAGTTGGCTGGTCTATCCGGTCGCGCTGATCTGCGGGCTGGGGCTGGGGCTGGTCAATGGCTTGATCATCACCCGGTTGCAGGTCAATCCGCTGATCACCACGTTGGGCACGCTGACGCTCTATCGCGGCCTTGGTCTGCACCTGACATCGGCCTCACTTTATTCGGTCGAGGGGCCGATCCAGATCCTCGGGCGCGGCCAGTTTCTGGGTCTGGGGCTGCCGGTCTATCTGGCACTGGGCGCGGCAGGTTTGGGGGCGTTCGTGCTGGCGCGCACTGTGTCCGGACGCCAGCTTCTGGCGCTTGGCGGCTCGCCGCGTTCCGCCGACGAGACCGGCATCCGCACCGCCCGACTGTTGCGGGTGGTTTATGCGCTGGCCGGATTAAGCGGGGCGCTGGCCGGGCTGATCATCGTGGGCCGGGTCGGCGTGCTGACCTCTGAGCTGGGCTATGGCTTTGAATTTACTGTCATCACCGCAGTTGTGCTGGGTGGTACAAGCCTGTTCGGCGGGCGCGGCAGCATTATCGGCAGTGTGATCGGGGCTCTTCTTCTGACCACCATCCAGAACGGCCTGAACCTGATCGGGGCCGATCCCTACATCTATGACGTGGTACGCGGGCTGATCCTGATGCTTGCCGTCACCATGGACACTGTAACCAGCAGATTGTCGGAACGCCGCTTGTACCGAGGGGTATGAGGCGGCTTTCGGGCCGGAGACAGGGGGCAAGGCCGCAGGCCCGCCCGCAACCAAGATTTGCCGCAACTCCGGGGCGGCGTTCACGAAGGAGGAGGAATTCATGAGAAATCTCTGCAAACTGGCCGCATATGGGCTGGTGTCGGTGGCATGCCTGGGCGGTGCTACAGCCTTTGCGAAAGACCTGACGATCGGCGTGTCTTTCGACAAGGTCGAGCCATTCCGCGAGGCCGAAATCAAGGCGCTGGACGCCGCCATCGCAAAAGCCGGGGCAAAGCAGGTCTTTGCCAATGCCGACAAGGACGCCCAGCGCCAGGCGTCGCAGGTTGACACGTTTCTGTCGGATGGGGTGAATGCCATCATCTCGATCCCGTGGGATATTCAGGCCGGGGTGACCCTGTCGCAGGTCGCGAAAGCCGCAGGCGTGCCGTTCATCACGATGGATCAGGCCCCCGCCGATCTGGCGTCGGTGACCTATCATGTGGGGGGTGATCCTTGTGCGGACGGCAAGACGGCGGGCGAATTCTTTATCAAGGCCGCCGCTGGCAAGCCCTTCAAACTGCTGGAGATTCAGGGTGGCCTTGCCAACGACAACGGCATCCGCCGGTCGAAATGCATGAATGACGCGGTGAAAGCTGCGGCCAACATCACCGTTGTGGCGCAGGTTCCGACCGATTGGAGCACCGAAAAAGCCATGCAGGGCGCGCAAAACACCTTGCAGGAGCACCCGGACCTGAATGGCATCTACCAGCCGTGGAACGACGGTCTTGCCGGGATCTTCTCGGCGTTGAAGGCCAAGGGGCGGCTGGTTCCGATCGGCGATCCCAAACATGTGGTGATCGTGACCATCGACGGGCTGCCGATCGGCTGCAAGGCGGTGCGCGATCATCTGGTTGACCTTGATATCGCAACCCCGTTGCCGGACATGGCGGCGCGTGCGGTGAACGCGGCCGTCATGGCCGCGAAGGGCGAAGCGATCCCGGTCAAGGCCGAATACCT
This sequence comes from bacterium, assembly GCA_043746955.1. Taxonomy (GTDB): domain Bacteria; phylum Pseudomonadota; class Alphaproteobacteria; order Rhodobacterales; family Rhodobacteraceae; genus Stagnihabitans. Next base: position 1,852 of record JAYTQA010000117.1, read on the forward strand.
GCCCGGCATTCCTTATGGGCCGGCTGACGTGGACGCGATGGCGAGCAAGCTTTGGGGCTGCAACTGACGTCAGTTCCAATCATCAGATCGGGGAGGCGGGCCTTCGGGTTTGACTCCTCCAAACGGGGGCAGGTAATGGCCAGCACAGTTGCAAATCACAAGGGCCGCAGCACGGCGGGCCGGGCTGCGGCGATGGTTCAGGCGCTGTTTGGCGCACCGATGGTTCCGGTTCTGCTGGCGGCAGTGCTTTTGATGGCGCTGATCGTGCCGGGTTTCCTGTCGGGCGCAAACCTGCGCAACATGTCGCTTTTGTTCGGGCCTTTGCTGATTTCGGCGTTGGCGATCACCTTTGTATTTCTGATTGGCGGCATTGATCTGTCAATTGGCTCGACGTTGAGCCTCGCCACTGTGGCCGCAGCCATGATGATGCGCGACACCGGATCCGTGCTGCTGGGTGCCGTGGCCGGGGTTGCGGTGGGGGCGGCGGTTGGTGCTGTCAACGGCTTTGCCATTGCGGTCCTGCGGTTTCCGCCTTTTGTGCATACCTTCGGGATGCTGCTGACGCTGCGGGCCGTTGCCATGCTGTTGACCAGCGGCGTTTCCGTCGGGCAACTTCCGATTGAGGTCTTGCAGATCGGGCGGGGCGTATGGCTTGGCGTGCCGAACCTGTTGTGGCTGGCCATGGTGGTTTTTCTGTTCAGCCATCTCTTGCTGGCGCGCACCCGGCTGGGGCGCGAGATGTTTCTGGTCGGGTCCAACGAGCGGGCGGCTTTGTTCAACGGGCTTCGGGTGCAGTGGGTCAGGTTTGCGGCCTACCTGCTGTGCGGCACGTTTTCCGGCCTTGCTGGCGTTGCGGTGGTGCTGCGGCTCGGCTCGGGTGGGCCGGTACTGGGGGATAACGTGTTGCTGATGGCCATCGCCGCCGCCGTGCTGGGCGGAACCAGCATCATTGGCGGCGACGGCAGCGCCTTCAAGACTCTGACCGGGGTGGCGGTGATCGTGCTGCTCGACAAAGGGTTGAACCTGATCGGGTTGAGTTTCTACGATCAGGCGATTGTCTTGGGCACCGTGATCGTTTTGGGCAGCGCCTTCAGCATCTGGTTGCATAAACGCGTGTTTTCGGAGCGTGGCAGCCGGGGTTGAACCGGGCGGCACACTTGCAGGAAAAAGGATCGGACATCATGTCACTTGGCAATCACCCGGCGCGTCGATTACGGCTTGGAATGGTCGGCGGCGGACAGGCCGGCAACATCGGCATCAGCCACCGTACCGCCGCCCTGATGGACGGGCGCTGGGATCTGGTGGCGGGCGCATTGTCGCGCGACCCCGACCGGGCCCGCGCCTCGGCCGCCGACTGGCTGATCGCCCCCGACCGCGCTTATGCCGGTTATGCCGAAATGGCCGAGGCCGAAGCCGCACGGCCCGACCGGATTGATGCCGTGACGATCTGCACCCCCAACTCCAGTCATCACGAAATAGCCCTGGCCTTCCTGCGCCAGGGGTTCCACATCATCTGCGACAAGCCACTGACCACCAGCCTCGACAAAGCCGCCGAACTGGTCGCTGCGACCCAGGCGGCAGGGGTGATCTTTGCTGTCACCCATACCTATTCCGGCTTTCCGATGGTGCGCATGGCGCGCGAGATGATCGCAAACAAGGAACTAGGCCAGATCCGCAGTTGTGCTGTCGAATATGTCTCGCAATACCAGACCGAACTTGGCAACCCGGACGACTGGCAGAACGATCCCGAAATCTCCGGGCCCCTGGGGGTGGTGGCGGGCACCGGCACCCATGCCCATCATCTTGCCGAATTCGTCACCGGACTGCGGGTGACCGAATTGTCGGCCGATCTGGCAACACTGGTGCCCGACCACCGTTTGGACGACCATGCCAGCATGCACCTGCGGTTTGAAAATGGCGCGCGCGGTCATCTTTGGAACACCACGATAGCGCCCGGCAATGAAAACGGCCTGAGCATCCGGGTCTATGGCAGCAAGGGCGGGCTGCGCTGGCACCAGGAACATCCAAACCAGCTGTACTACACACCGCTGAACGCTCAGACCGTTATTCTGAGCCGGGGCGGCTTTCAGCAGACCCCTGCCGCCCGGGCTTGGACGCGAGTGCCCTCTGGCAGTCCCGAGGGCTATTTGGAAGCCTTCGCCAATCTATACTCGGAAATTGCCGAAGCGATCCTAGCCCACCAGGCCGGTGGAGCCCCGCATCAGTGGCTGTTCCCAACCGTACAGGATGGCGCGCGCGGTGTGCGGTTCATGTTTGCGGCCCTCGCCTCGTCGCAAGACGGGTCGCGCTTTGTACCGCTGCCTTCTAGCTAAGAGGGGCTTTCGATGAAGCTGTTCTGGGTCGGCTTGCCCGGCGCGATATGCTGCCCGGCGACCTTGGGTTTGCAGCCCAAGGCCAGGATCACACTTGACGTAATCCCGGTGCGCCGGCTCCGGAAAATGATCCCCCCGATCATTTTCTGATCATTGTCGATCAGAAAGGATCATCATCGGCTTTCCACGGCTTTCCACGGCCTTCGATGAGCATCGCCAACTCCCGCGCCAGCCGGACACCGGACAGCGATGGGTCGGCAAGCGCGCCATTGTCTGCCAGTGGTGCGAAGGCAATGGCGCGTCAATGGCTTGATCCAGCATCGTGTCCGTCAGAAGCCGCGTCAGCTTGGCATTCGATTCGCCGGAAAAGCCGATCCCCCGGATCGTTTTATGATCCGGCTCAAACCTCGAGCGCTTTCTGCCGCATGGCCTCGCTGACCTTTATCCCGCCAAATCAGGCCTTCGATTTATTAACGGCGGCAACGCTGACGCCATGCTTGCGCCCAGGTCGCCAACCGAAACCCCGCACTCATGCTCCTTCAGCATGCCGGTGATTGGCTTTCCGGTGCATCGCGATTGCTTGATCGCTGG
>JAYTQA010000118.1:0-12589 GCA_043746955.1 bacterium
GCGATCAGGTCTTGAAAAACATGGTGCAAAACCACGCTGAAATTGCCAAAACCCCCGCGCAGGGCGGTGTATCATGACCGAAGACAGCAAAACCCAACCCGACGCTGAAGCCTCGGTTCCCGCAAAACTTGCGGTCACCGCATTGGCGCAACCCACCGTGACCGGGCTGACCGGTGCCAAAAGTACCGCAATCTCGACCGAAGTTCGCCCATCAAAACGGCCGGTCACCCCGCCGCCCAACCCCCACGCCTGGTCCTCGCGCCGACCGATCTGGACCGGTCTGATCACCACGGTACTGCTCGTCGTGTTCTTTGGCGGCTGGGGCCTGTTCACCACCATTTCCGGTGCCGTCGTCGCCAATGGCGTCATTCAGGTCGAACAAAACCGCCAGATCGTCCAGCACCCTGATGGCGGTGTGGTGGCCGAGATCAACGTGGAGGAGGCGCAGACTGTCAAAGCCGGCGACGTTCTGATCCGGCTGGATGGCGCTCAAATCAAAGCCGACCTTGCCATCGTCGAAGGCCAGTTGTTCGACGCGATGGCCCGTAAAGCCCGGCTGCAGGCGGAACGGGATGACGCAGCAACGCCGGTATTTCCCAAAGAGCTGACCGATATCGCAGCCCAACGACCCGATGTGGCCGAACAGATCGAAGGCCAAAAGCGGCTTTTTATCGCCCGCGGTGAAACCCAGAAAGCCCAGATCGACCAGTTGCAAAAGCGGCTGGATCAGATCACCTCGCAAGGTCAGGGCATCACCGCCCAGATGGCCGCGACCGATGATCAGATCAGGCTGTTGCAGCCCGAAATTGATGTTCAGCAAACTCTGCTCGACAAAGGCCTGACCCAATCCGCCCGCATCATGGACCTCAAACGCGAAGCGGCGCGGCTGGCCGGCAACAGGGGCGAAATGCAGTCCAACCATGCGCAAACCGAAGGCAAGGCCACCGAAACCCAGCTGCAAATCCTGCAAATCAAGTCGGCCCGGCGCGAAGATGCCAACAACCAGCTGCGCGACATGGGCGACAAAACCCTGGAGCTTGCGGAACGCCGCCGCGCTTTGACCGAACAGGTCAACCGGCTTGAAATCCGCGCCCCGGTCTCGGGCGTGGTGCTGGGCCTGACCGTGACCACGCCGCATTCGGTGATCCGGCCGGCTGACCCGATCCTGTACATCATCCCGCAGGACCGGCCGCTGATCATCGTCGCACAAATCCCGCCGATCCATGTCGACGAGGTTCATGTCGGCCAAGAAGTCCGCGTCAGTTTCGCCGCCTTCTCGGCCCGCACCACGCCACAACTGAACGCCAAGCTGACCACAATCTCTGCTGATGCCATCAGCGATCCGGCGACCAAACAATCCTTCTACCGCGCCGAGATCACGCTGGATGCCGGCGAACTGGCCAGGCTCAAGGATGACAAGCTGGTGCCCGGCATGCCGGTTTCAGCCTATATCGGCACCGGCGACCGAACGCCGATGGCCTATTTGCTGAAACCGTTCATGGATTACGTCAAGTTAGCGTTCCGCGAAAACTGAACCGGCAGAACGGGCGACGACCGCACCAGGTCGTCGCCGACGATAAAATGCTCCCCCCGACCCGCAGAAGGTTGTCCAAAACAAAGAACTGGCAAGCCAGGCAAGTCGTCCCGATGCCGCCGTGGGCTTAACACTTGAGGTCATAGAGCCTGTCGTTGCCCGCGCCGACCAACCGCTTGTCGCTTGGCCTGACCGCGATCAATCGCGTGGTTATCGCCGCAGCCAAGAGTCCATCCTTGCCAGACCCAGGCAGATATATGCCTCCGCGATGGTCGCCTCCCCGATTTCAGCCGTATCATCGCCGTGCCAGTTCCTACCAACGCTTGTCCCGGTCCTATACTCCCCTTGCTCGAAATGTTTGGTTCCCTTTAACCGGTTGCCGCCACATCGCTATTCCCAAACGCGGCACCTTGCCGGTCGCCGCTTCAGCGACTAACCTGCGACCCTGCACAATGGAGCCCGCGATGACCATCGAATCCCGCCTGACCGACCTCGGCGTGACCCTGCCCGTCGCTCCCGCCCCCGCCGCCAATTACGTGCCTTTCGTGCAGACCGGCACCACGGTCTATATCTCTGGCCAGATCAGCCGGGATGGCTCCGGTAGCCTGATCCTTGGCAAACTTGGTGCGGGCTTGGACATCGCACAAGGGGCCGAGGCCGCCAGGAATTGCGCCATAGCCCTCCTCGCCCAGTTGAAAGCCGCCTGCGGGGGTGATTTTTCCCGCGTGGTCCGCGCCGTCAAACTGGTGGGCTTCGTCAACTCCACGCCCGATTTCACCGACCAACCCAAGGTCATCAACGGCGCGTCGGATTTCCTGGTGGCGGTGATGGGCGAGGCTGGCCGTCACGCCCGTTCCGCCGTCTCCGCAGCCTCCCTCCCGCTCGGGGTCGCGGTCGAAATCGAAGCCATCTTCGAAATCCGCTGATGGCCGTCTGGTCGAAACCGGTGCCCCTGCCGGCCGCCTTTCTGCGCGCGCCCATCGCCCACCGCGCTCTGCATGACCGCACACGCCGTCGGATCGAGAATTCCGCCTCCGCCATCCGCGCCGCCAAGGCCGCAGGCTATGCCATTGAAATCGATCTGCAATTGTCGTCCGACGGTCTGGTGATGGTGTTTCATGACGACGACCTCGCCCGCCTCACCGCCGAACCCGGGCCTTTGAACGCCCACACCGCCGCTAACCTTTCCCGCATAAAACTGACCGGATCAGACGACACAATCCCCACCTTTGCCCAAGTCCTCGCTCTCGTTGCAGGCACTGTCCCTTTGTTGATCGAACTCAAAGACCAGACCCGGACCCTGTCTGAAACCGACGCAAGGCTGGAAGCCGCCGCCGCCGCGGCCCTCGAATCCTATTCCGGCCCTGCCGCGCTGATGTCCTTCAACCCGCATTGCATCGCCCACCTGGCCCGCCTCGCCCCGCAGATCCCGCGCGGCCTGACCACTTCGGCTTACGGCTCCGACTGGGATCTGCCCCAAGCCACCCGCGACGCCATGCGCGAGATCCCTGATTACAACCGCACCCAATCCTCGTTCATCAGCCACGAGGCCACCGACCTCGCCCGCCCCCGTGTCGTCCAGCTGAAATCGCAGGGGGCCACCATCCTATGCTGGACAATCCGCTCGCCTGAAGCGGAGGCACAGGCCCGCCAGATCGCTCAAAACATCACGTTCGAAGGCTATCCGGCCAGCTTCCCCGCTTGACGCCAGCCCCCCGCGCGCCATCATCCCCCAAGACCAGGAGGGCACATGACCACCGAAATCGCCCTGTTGGACGGAATGGCCGCGATTTCCGCCGCCGATTGGGACGGTATGGCCAACCCCGAGGGCGGCATTCCGATCGACCCTTTCACCAGCCACCGCTTTCTGATCGCGCTGGATCGCTCCCGCTCCACCGGCAAAGGTACCGGCTGGCAAACCCGGCCCTTGGTCCTGTCGCAAAACGGCCAGCCCGTAGCCGCCATGCCGCTTTATGTCAAAACCAACTCGCAGGGCGAATACATTTTCGATCACGGCTGGGCCGAGGCTTTGCAGAATGCCGGCGGCACCTACTACCCCAAACTGCAATCCGCCGTGCCCTTCACCCCCGCCACCGGCAAGCGTTTCCTTGGCGATCCTACCCTTGCCCCCCTGCTGCTGGACGCTGCCATCGGGATCACCCGCGACAATCGCCTTTCCTCGTTGCACATCACCTTTTGCACCGCCGAGGAGGCCGAAGCGCTGGCCGGCCACAGTGACACACTTCACCGCGTCACCCAGCAATTCCATTGGGAAAACAACGGCTACGCCAGTTTCGACGCCTTCCTTGACGCGCTGTCCTCGCGCAAGCGCAAGATGATCCGCAAGGAACGCGAGGTCGCGCAAAGCCACGGCCTCACCCTCAAAACCCTGACCGGCGACGACCTCAAACCCCAGCACTGGGACGCGTTCTGGAGGTTTTACCAAGACACCGGCAGCCGCACATGGGGCCGCCCCTATCTGACCCGCGCCTTTTTCCACGAACTCCACGATACAATGCGCGCTGATACCATTCTGGCCCTGGCTTTCGATGGAACCCGCGCCGTGGCCGGTGCGTTGAATTTCATCGGCCGCGACACCTTGTTTGGCCGCTACTGGGGCTGTAGCGAAACCCACTCCTGTCTGCACTTCGAACTGTGCTATTATCAGGCAATCGAATGGGCCATCACCCACGGGTTGAAACGGGTTGAGGCTGGGGCCCAAGGCGAGCACAAACTCGCCCGCGGCTACCTGCCAACCCCGGTGCATTCCCTGCATTGGCTCGCCGACCCCGCCTTCCGCACAGCCGTCGCCCGCTATCTGGACCAGGAACGCCGCGCCGTGGAGGGCGAAATCGAAGTGCTGACCGCCTATGGCCCGTTCCGCAAGGGCCAGACCGAGGAAAAAGACTGAAACAAATCTGGCAAAAGGCGGCACCGGTTTGCCCGCCCGATTTACCAGGAACGACCCCGCTGAAAGGACACCCGATGGCGACCCTGCTGACCCAAGCCGAACGCACCGCTGCCCTGCCCGCCTTGGGTGAAACCGGCTGGGGCGCCATCCCCGACCGCGATGCAATCCGAAAAGTCTGGAAATTCAAAAGCTTCATCGAAGCTTGGGGCTTCATGTCGCGCGCTGCCCTGATGGCAGAGAAGCTGAACCACCACCCCGAATGGTCCAACATTTACAACGTGGTCGACGTGACGCTGACCACCCACGACTGCCATGGCCTGTCCGCCCTTGACCTCGACCTTGCCGCCAAGCTGGACAAACTGGCGCCGGAAGCGACGATCCAGCGCGACCATTCAGAGCCGATCACCTGCCTCTGTCAGGAACACGCCGGCAAAACCGCCTGATCGGTCAAGCCCGCCTCACAGCTGCTCCAGCAACGTCTCGCCACCCGAAATCTCGCAAATGCCGGTGCTCGCTTCCACGTTCAACACCTTCACCACCCCGTCCACCACATGCATCGCATAGCGCTTGGACCGGGTCATCCCGCGCGAAAAGCCTGCGGCATAATCAAGGCCCAAAGCCTTGGTGAACGATGCATCCGGATCCGCCGCCATCACAATCCCCGCCTTGGCAGCCCCGGTCGCCGCGCCCCAGGCGGTCATCACATGCGCATCATTCACCGAAACGCACAGGATTTCGTCGACCCCCTTCGCCTTGAACGCCGCAAAGGTCCGGATAAACGACGGCACATGCGCGCTGGAACAGGTGCCGGTATAGGCCCCCGGCAGCCCGAAAATCACCACCGACCGGCCTGCAAGCGCTGCCGCCACCGGCAGTTCTTGCAGCGCGCTTTGCCCGGCAATCATCAGGCTGCCGTCCGGGATCCGGTCCCCCACTGAAATACTCATCCTCACTGCCTCGCGCGTTGCGTTTCCTGAAGCCCCCGCTATAGGCTTGCCGCTGAAATAGAGCCAGAGGGGGATTGATGGCACATGTCGTGATCGTGGGCGCAGGCCAGGCCGGGGCCGCCGCTGCCGCAAAACTGCGCAGCCTTGGCTTTGACGGAGCGATCACCATGATCGGTGCCGAACCGGCCCTGCCCTACCAACGCCCACCGCTGTCCAAAGCCTATTTGTTGGGCGAGATGACGGAGGATCGTCTCTGGCTGCGCTCCGCCGATTTCTGGACCGCGTCGCGCGTCACCCTGAAACTCGGCCGACCGGTCACCGAGATCGACACCAATGCGATGACCGTCACCGCCGGCGAGGTCATCGCCTACAGCGAACTGATCCTTGCGACCGGTTCCACCCCGCGCCGCCTGCCCGCTGCGATCGGTGGCGAACTCAAGGGCGTTTACACCGTCCGCACCCTCGCCGATGTCGATGCCATGCGCCCCGAATTCATCGCCGGCCGCAAGCTCGTGATCGTCGGTGGCGGCTATATCGGGCTTGAGGCCGCCGCGGTTGGCCGCAAACTGGGGCTGGAGGTGACCGTTCTGGAAATGGCCCCCCGCATCCTGCAGCGGGTGGCGGCACCGGAAACCTCAGCGTTTTTTCGCAACCTGCACCAGACCCAAGGCGCTGTGATCCTTGAAGAAACCGGCCTTGACCGCATTATCGGTCAAACCCATGCCACCGGCGTCCGCCTCAAGGATGGCCGCGAAATCCAAGCCGATTTCGTCATCGTCGGCGTCGGCATTACCCCCAACGGTGCCGAGGCTGCGGCGGCTGGCATCGCACTCGACAACGGCATCCGCACCGACGCCCAGGGCCGGACCTCTGCCGCCCATGTTTGGGCTGCGGGCGACTGTGCGAGCTTTCCGCTGAACGGCGCGCAGTTGCGAATAGAATCGGTCGGCAATGCGATTGATCAGGCCGAACTCGTCGCCGAAAACATCATGGGCGCTGGCCGCGACTATGTGCCCGCGCCGTGGTTCTGGTCCGACCAATACGATTGCAAACTGCAAATCGCGGGGCTGAACTTCGGCTACGACACCATCGTCACCCGCGGTCCCGAAGCCGACGCGATCAGCTTCTGGTACTACAAGGGCGACAAATTGATCGCGGTCGATGCGATGAACGACAGCCGCGCCTATATGGTCGGCAAACGTCTGATCGAATCCGGGCGCACGCCAGACCCGGCGGCGATCGCGGACCCTGCCACCGTGCTGAAGGCCCTTTTGAAATAATGCGCATCATCGGCGGCAGGTGGCGCGGCTTGCACTTGGCCGAGGTTGGCGCGGGCGACCCCAAATCCCACCTGCGTCCCACGTCAGACCGCGTGCGCGAAGCGATTTTCAACCTGCTGATCAACGGCACCCACGGCGATCTGGTCGCTGGCGCCGACGTCCTCGACCTGTTTGCCGGCACCGGGGCATTGGGGCTCGAGGCGTTGTCGAGAGGGGCCGCAACCGTCACCCTTGTTGACTCCGGCCGCATCGCCCAGACAATTATCGCCCAAAACATCGCCAAGATGAAGGCGGAAACCCAGGTTACGATTCTGGCAAAAGATGCGACCAAACTTCCGGTTGCGGCCACCGGCTGCAGCCTCATCTTCCTTGACCCGCCCTACGGCAAATCGCTCGGCGAGGCGGCCCTCGCTTCGGCCAGAACCCAAGGCTGGCTCGCCCCCGGGGCCATGATCTTGTGGGAGGAAAGCGCCCCCCCAACCTCGCCGCAAGGCTTTGCGCATCTTGACCAAAGGCGCTATGGCGACACATGGGTGACCCTTTTGGAATTTGCGCCATGACAAATGGAGTGACGCCAGACGCCGTGATTTTCGACTGTGACGGCGTGCTGGTCGACAGCGAGGTCATCGCTTTTGACCTTCTGGCCGGTGACCTTGCCCATTACGCGCCGCATCTGACCCGCGCCCAGATGGAGACTGACCTGCTTGGTCTGACCCTCGCCGGGGTGGCCGACCGAGCCGGTGCGCTTGGCGCGGATCTGCCCGCCGACTGGATCAACGACTTTTACGCCCGCCTTTACGCCCGCCTTGAACAAGGTGCCCCCTTGGTGCCCGGTATTTTGACCGTATTGGATGCGCTGGACGCCGCTAAAATCCCCTATGCCATTGGGTCCAACGGCAGCCCGCGCAAAATGCAGATCACCCTTGGCCAGCATCCCGGCCTGACCCAACGCTTTCAGGGCCGGATCTATTCGGGCCAGGAGATGGCGCGCCCCAAGCCGTTCCCTGACCTTTTCCTGCACGCAGCGGCGGCCATCGGCGTGGCCCCCGCCGCTTGCATCGTGGTGGAAGACAGTCCAACCGGCGCCCGCGCCGCCCGCGCCGCTGGTATGGTCTGCATGGGCTACGCCCCCCATAACGGGGCCGCCCTCGTCGCCGAAGGTGCCCGCGTTTTCCGCAAAATGTCCGACCTTCCCCTGCTGTTGAACCTGATCCCGCAAGCGTAGCAGCTGATTCGGAACAAAAGGTTAACCAGGCCTGAGCGACCCGTTGTAGCTACGAAAGAACTACGCAAAACCTACGCAAAAAATACAGCCAAATCACCGCGGCGCATCGGATTAAACCCGCAATCCCAACGCCTTAGCGCGCATCGGCCAGAATAATCTCCGCCCCACGCCAGCCCATCATCATCGCAGCCCCATTGGTGTTCCCCGCGATCAAATTCGGAAAGGCCGATGCGTCGCAGACCCGCAACCCCGCCACCCCCCGCACGCGCAAGCGTTCGTCCAGAACCGACCCGCCAGCGGCCCCCATCCGGCAGGTGCACGACGGATGATAAACCGTCCCCGATCGTTGCCGAAAATCATCAATCATCGCGCTATCCGATTGCACCAGCGGCCCCGGTCGCAATTCTTCCTCGACCCACCGCGCAAAGGTAGGCTGCGCGGCAATCGTCCGCAAAAACTTCACCGCCAGCAGCATTTCGTCTACATCATTCTTCGTTGAAAACGCATTGACAACAATCTCCGGATGGGAAAACGGGTCCGGGTTTTTCAACTTAATATGCCCTCGGCTGGTCGGGCGACAGTTTGAAAGCCCTAGAGACAAGCCCTGAAACGGGTCCGGCGTCAGCACCGGTCGTTCGCCCGCACGCGGCAAAAGTGTCGAAAAAGCCTGCATATACAGCTGCATATTCGGACGAGGCTGGTCTGGCCCGGTCCTGAAAAATCCGCCCGCATGATTGATCGACTTTGCTAGCGGCCCGCCTCGTGTAAGAAGGTATTGCATGCCGACAAACGCCTTGCCCCACCACGGCCTTAAAATCCCATTATAGGTTGCGACTTTCATCTTCCAGGTGTAATTTACCCCTTGGTGGTCGGCCAGATTGGCCCCGACATGCGGGTTGTCCACGACAATGGGAAGCCCAAATTCTTGCAACAATCGGCCTGGTCCAATTCCTGACAGTTGCAAAATCTGGGGGGAGTTGACGGCTCCACCCGCCATAATAACCTCTCGCGCCAAGAGCCGAAGCGTTTGATCGCCGCGCCGGTATTCCACGCCAATCGCGCGCGCCCCGTCAAACAAAACCCGCGTCACCATGGCGTTGGTAACCACCTGTAAATTTTTGCGTGCCATTGCTGGTCGCAAGAATGCCCGCGCCGCTGAATTCCGTCGCCCGCCCTTAATCGTCATCTGGTAGGTGCCCGCCCCCTCCTGCTCAGATCCATTGAAGTCGCGATTGTATGCCAGACCCGCCTCGCCACAGGCGGCAATATAGTCGTCCACCAGCCAGTGTAGGCCCTTGCGGTTTTCGCTGATAAACAAAGGGCCACCTTTGCCCCGGTAAGCATCTGATCCGGCTTCGTTATCTTCCATCGCACGGAACGCGGGCAGTACGTCATCCCAGCCCCAACCGGGTGCCGCTTGCCCCCACTCGTCATAGTCGGTCCGGTGGCCCCGAATATAAACCATTGCGTTGATCGAGGATGAGCCGCCCAATAGCTTGCCGCGCGGCCAATGGTCCGCATTCCCCGCCAGCCCCGGATCAGCCTCGGTCCGGTACATCCAGTTCAACGAGGAATCGTAGAACAATTTTCCGTAACCCAGTGGCAACTGGACATAAAAGCGCTGGTCCGTGCCGCCCGCTTCCAGCACGACGACCTTGTACTGGCCCGAAGCCGAAAGCCGGTTCGCCAGAACCGACCCTGCCGAGCCGGACCCCACAATGATGTAATCCGCGTCCATGCCCGCCCCCTCGTCTGCCACCCAAACTAGTGGAGCGTCCTGCAGCCAGATGTAAGTTTTACGACCAGACATGTCGCATCCAACCTCTGGACATCGCCGCGCGCCGTCGGTAGCGATGCGCAAGTCCGCTCGTCTGGACCTCGGAACGTCCAATGACCCCAATCCGCTTCGTGCTGCGTCATCCGACGCTGCGGCTGATCGCCGTAGCGCTTTTGCTGTTGGGGATGCAAAACGCTTCGGTCTATCCGTACCAATCCCTGATCGCCATTCAACGGATCGGGATCAGCAAGCCTGGGTTCTCGCTGCTGTTGGTGATTGCGTCTTTGGTCGCAGTCACCTCGTCCGTGGTTTTCGGCGTTCTGGGAGACCAGTTCGGCCACCGCCGCCAGATTGCGCTGGTCACAGCCCTGGCGAGCACGATTGGCATCGCCCTTATGCTCGCCGTTCCCGGTATCTGGGCGCTGATCCTGTGTCAGGGCGTGCTTTTGCCATTCGCGTCAAGCCTTTACGGCCAGCTCTTCGCGCTCGCCCGCCTTGCAAGTTCGGACGAAGGCCGCACACGCGATGCCGTTTTGGGCACGATCCGGTCGGCCATGTCGTTCACGTTCCTCGCGACATTGGTCTTCTGGACTTTCGCTTTCGGCTTTGGCCTGACAGAGTTGGCGGTCTACCTCACCGGCGGCCTCGCGAGCCTGGGCCTGTCGCTTCTGGTGTTTTTCGGCTGGCCCGGAGACGGCCAAACGGCATGGGCAGACCCCCGGTCCGGGCTGCGGCTCCGCGATGCTTTGGTAGGGATTGCAAAGCCTCACGTCGCCGTCCGCGTCTTTTTGCTGGGCGCACTCGCCTCGGCTGGAAACCTCTATATGGTCTTGGTTTCATTGGTTTTTGACGCCTCTCCGGTACGCGGTCCCGCTGATGTCGCACTCTACGTCGGCCTAATCGCGGGGTGGGAGGTGCCTGCCATGCTGACCCTGCCGCGCTTTGCGCACAAGTTGCGACGGTCGACCTTGTTGGCATTGGGGGCGGTGCTGTATTGCACGCATTTGCTGGCCTTACCGATCCTGTCAGACACGCCTTACCTCTGGATCATGCCGCTGTTTGCCGGTGTCGGCGGCGCTGTCATCATCACGACACCGATCGCCTATTTCCAGGACCTGCTGGCCGAACGACCCGGCACCGCCTCTGCCATGCTGGCGGTGCAAAAGCTGGTGGCTGACGTGATGACGGCGGGCTGTTTTGCCATAGGCTCCCAAATCGGCGGGTTTGAGGTTGTGGCACTGATTGGCGGGGCCGTCAGCCTGTTGGGCGCTTTTGGCCTCTATTGGGTCGATCGGAACGCCTGGTTCCCGGCACGAGCCTAGTGGGTAGCAATAACACAAATTCAAATTCTTACAGGTGCTTACCTCGCGAAAGCCAGCAAAACCCCAAGGTAAAACCCCAACTCGCTGCACTGCTGAACCGCCCCCAGACAATCGCCGGTATATCCGCCGAGCCGGGGTTCGTACCAGCGCCGCATCACGCTATGCCCGACCGCAAGCCCCACCATGCCGGTGACAATTGCGGTCAGCGGCACGACGAAAACCAAGGGCACCAGCGCCACACAGGTCGTGGCCAGTGCCACCGACAGAGCATGTCGATCCACGGCACCCGCCACCGCACTGCCAGCCCCGTTATCGCGCACATAGTCAGAGGAGGCCATCACCCACAGCATCGACGCCCGGCTGACCGTATGGCCTGCCACCAGCACAAACGCCACGGCAGTGACAGGCAAAGCACTTAACGCCGCGACTTTGGTGGCCAGCATGATCAACAGCCCCAAGACGCCGTAAGTACCGATCCGACTGTCGCGCATGATCTCCAGCACGCGGTCTTTCAGGCGCACTCCGCCCAGGCCGTCACAGGCGTCGGCCAAGCCATCCTCGTGCAGCGCGCCCGTGACGACGATGCCCGCAGCTACCGCCAATAGCACCCCCACGACAGGGGAAAACAACCAGTAGCCCGCTGCGTAAACCAGCGCCGCGATCACCCCGACCACGATGCCCACGCCCGGATACCAGCGCGGGCTGTGTCGCATCGCCTCGGGCGAATAGGTCGCTTTGAAATTCAACCGGGTCAGGAATTGCAGCGCCAACAGAAACGCCGGGATTTCGGTGTTGAAAAACCCTACTACGTCCATTTTGCCACCGGTGGCAGGCTCATCAACACCGCATTGGCGTCGTGGCCGCTCTCGAGCCCAAACTTGGTGCCACGGTCGTAGACGAGGTTGTATTCGGCATAAAGCCCACGGTGGATCAGCTGGGTTTCGCGGTCTGCGTCCGTGAAGGGATCGGCCATATGGGCGCGGATCAGCGGCAGATAGGCGGGCAGAAAGGCACGGCCGATGGATTGGGTAAAGCCGAAATCCGCCTCCCAGTCGCCGGTCGCCAGGTCATCGTAAAAGATGCCGCCGACGCCGCGTGCCCGGCCACGGTGCGGGATGTAGAAATACGCATCAGCCCAGACCTTGAACTTGCTATAGTAGTCGGGGTCACGGGCATCGCAAGCTCTGCGCAGTACAGCGTGAAAATGCGCGGTATCCTCGGGGTATTCGATGCAAGGGTTCAGATCAGAGCCACCGCCGAACCAGGCGGCCCCCGGGGTCCAGAACATCCGCGTGTTCAGGTGCACCGCAGGCGCGTGGGGGTTCTGCAAATGGGCAACCAAGCTGATCCCACTGGCCCAGAAGCGCGGATCCTCAGCAATGCCGGGTACGCCCCTCGCGGCCATGGCGTGCTGCGCCTTTTCCGCCAGCACGCCGTGCACTTCGGACACATTGACGCCGACCTTTTCAAACACCCGGCCGCCGCGCATCACACTCATCAGGCCACCACCACCATCCGGGCGGGTGGTGGGCGTCACCTCGAACTGGCCTACTGGGTCGGGCCCGCCCCGCGCCACTTCAACCGCTTGAAATG
>JAYTQA010000119.1:0-4730 GCA_043746955.1 bacterium
TTGTGCCAGATCGGGGTGGATCATGTTGTAGGTGCCGGAAACAGCGGCGATCTTTACGCCGCTGTTGCGCGATGCGTTGACCACTTCCGCAGCAATTTCGCGGGTGATCGTATCGGGCATCGACGGCAGGCCCGAACAGGCCATGTTGTACTGGACTGATCTGTAGCCAGCCGCACGCGCAGCCGCCAAGACCAGGGCAGGATCGCTGCCTGCAAAGGTCTTGGCAAAGACCCCGATCTGCATCACAGCCAACCCGACGTATCGGCCAACCGGACAGGTTGCCCGCTGCGGGCCGACGCCGCGATGGCGACCATGGCGCGCACCGAGGCGATGCCATCCTCGATATCCGCGCCAGTCATCGGCGTGCCGTTGAGGATGGTATTGGCAAATCCTTCAAGCTGGCGGCGGTAAAAATGACCGTCGGCCCCCAGAACGCGCCGTGTGGTGCCATCGGATTCGTGAAAGATATCAACCTCGGAGGTCTTGTAGTACCAAGGGTTGTAGGTCTTGCCGAGGATCGAGCCCATCTCGCCGTAGATCTGGAACCCCTCGTGCCAATCCATGCGCACAGCGACTGTCAGATCGAGATGACCCAACGTGCCATTGGCGAATTCGACATCGACAAACCAGCAGCGAATGCCTGCGCGGTTTGACAGCCGGGCGTCCACAGCCACGATATCGCCGCTGAAATAGCGCGCTGTATCAACAAGATGGCTGCCGTGAGCCAGCATGTAATACCGGTCCAGATCGGCCTTTGGGTTGCCGGCGGGCCTCCGGGCGGCGGCGCTTGTCACCACCAGGGGCTGCACGGCATCTGTCATCGGGTAGCGGTGCGTGCTGTCGCAATACCACGCCTTCAGCGCGACCATCTGGCCCATGCCGTCGTCAATGAAGGATTTGGCAGCCTGAAGCCCCGCGTCATAGCGCTTCATATGGCCGACTTGCAGAATGCAGCCGCTTTGGATGACTGCGGCGCGCAGGGACTCTGCCTCTTCAATCCCGGTCGCCAGCGGCTTTTCGCACAGCACATGCTTGCCTGCCGCCAACGCGCGGGCCGCTGCGGCCACGTGAAAGGGATCGGAGGTGGCGATGATCACGGCCTCCAACTCGGGGTCGGCGAGCATCGCGTCATAATCGGCGTAAGAGCGCGTGGGGGCGTGCGTGGCGGCCATGCGGGCGCGCAGATCGTCGGCAACATCGCAGATCGCGTGGAGCGTGGCGTTGCGCGCCTTGGTGCAGGATTCGAAATGGGCGGCCTGGGCGATGGGGCCGCAGCCCAACACGCCCACACGCAGCAGGCGGTCTTGTTTCACGGGCAACTCAGGCTCCTGTTGCGTTGCGGTATTTTGCGACCACCTGCCCGATCATGTGGGCCATGACGGCTTCAGGCAGCGTGGCCGGGTCCACTGGGGCGACCAGCCCGCCAGTGAATTGGGCCACTAACCCGGGTTCCGGAGTGGCAGTGCGGATATTGGCGAAAAGCTGGTCGAGCGCCCGGCGCACTGGATCACGCGGCCAGTAATAGCGCACACGGTCCGACAGACCGTACAGCATCATCGCTGCCTCGCGCGGGACGCTGGCCACATAGGTGCGCCAATCCGCGGGACTGCGAAATGCCCGGCCACCAAGGTGCGCAACGCGGGTTGGCTTTGACAATCGGCCGAATGCGCCTCGAACAGCGGGCCGCCGAGGCTGGGGGCGGATTGCACCAGCGTGCTGGCGCGTACGGGATCAAAGGCAATGATCTGGTCATTGCCGAAATCGACACCGGGCTGCGCGACCAGCGCGATCACCCGGCCAAAGGCATGTTGCCGCCCATGCGCAGCAAAGGCCGCACGGTGAGTATCAAGCGTGCGGTGCGCCGCTTGCGGCGTGGTGACGCTGTGGCTGTCTGGCTGCGCCGTTTCCCCGCCCGGCACCGGAACTTCGGTGCTGATGACATGGGATAACTTTCGCCCGCCGCAGGTCGACTCGATCACCACGGAGGCAGTATCGTTGCGGTAGGTCTGCAGGATCGCCGCCAGTGTTTCGGGCTGCGCTGTCCACCAGGATTGCAGACCACAAAACTCGCCCGCGCCCTCCCCCGCGCGGTTTCGGGCGCTCAGATCGGGCAGGGCGGTCATGATGCATCCGCCAGAAATGCCGCAATCTCGGCCATTGTGGAATTGCCCTCCATCGGGCCGAGGCGGCTAACCGCCAGCGCTCCGGCGGCATTGGCACTGCGCAGAGCGGCCGGCATGTCAGTTTCATTCTCCAGCAACGTCACGAAGGTTGCGCAAAAGCAGTCGCCTGCGCCTGTCGGGTCCACGACCTGGACTGGGTGGGCAGGCAGCGTCAAATCCTGCCCATCGGCGCTTAGCGCGCGGCACCCCGCAGCGCCGCGTTTGAGCACGACGACGCGCGCGCCACCGGCAATCAGCCGGGGCGCCCAATCTTCAAATGCCTCGCCAGCGAACAGCAGATCAGCGTCGGCATCGCTGGGCAGCACATAAGCCGCTATCGCGATCAGGGCGCGCAGCGTCTCGATATACCCTGCGTCGGCCATCAATTCCGTGCGGATATTGGGATCAATCGAAATCGCCACACCCTGCGCATGCAGCATCCGGCACATATCCAACGCGCGCACCCGCATATCCGGGTTCCCCAGCGTGGAGCCGGATATGTGGAGCACGGTGGTGCCCGCCTGCACGAACGCCTGCGCCGTCTGCGACCCGTCGGGAAAGCGCGAGGCGGCCGAATGGGCGATGTTGAACACGAAATCCCTGCTGCCATCGGGGTTGTAGCTGACAAAGGCCGATCCGGTCGGCATCATTGGCACCACCCGGATCAGGCTTTGCGAAACCCCCGACGCCGCCAGCCGGTTGAGCAGCACAGTGCCAAAGGCATCATCGCCGACGGCACCCGCAAAGATCGCCCGCCCGCCAATCCGCGCGGCCTGATCAATGAATATCCCCGGCGCGCCACTGGGAAACGGGCCGACATAAGGCGCAGGGCGCAGATTGTGACCGCCCTGCTCTGTACATACAAACTCGACCAGCAATTCGCCAAGCGAGGCTATCACAGCACGTGTCATTTGCGGGATTTTCTCAGCCGCCGACCATCAGCTTGACGACCTCGTCATGCGTGGTTTCGGAAATGCGCCGCTCGCCAGCCTGTACGCCGCGCCGCAGCACCACGATCCGGTCAGCCACCGCAAAGATGTCTTGCAGGTTGTGCGAAATGAACACCACCCCGCGCCCTTGGGCTTTGAGTTGATGGATCAGCGAAATCACCTTGCGCTGCTCGGGAACCCCAAGCGCCGCAGTCGGCTCATCCATGATCAGGATCTGCGCATTCCAATACACAGCGCGCCCGATTGCCACCGCCTGACGCTGGCCGCCCGAAAAGTTGCTGACCGGGGCATCCAGCCGACTGACATGAAAATCCAGCAGCGCCATCGTGGATTTCGCGGCCTCGGCCATCTTGCGACGGTCGATCACCGGCAGAAAGCCAAAGGCGCGGCGCATCGGTTCGCGGCCCAGAAAGATGTTGGCGCCGATCGTCAGGTTGTCGGCAAGCGCCAGATCCTGATAGATCGTCTCGATCCCCAATTCGCGCGCCTCTTGCGGCGAGTCAAAGTTAACAGGCTTGCCGCGCAGCAGAATCTCGCCAGAGGTCGGGCGGTAGACACCCGAAATCGCCTTGATCAGTGTCGTTTTTCCTGCACCGTTGTCACCCGCAAGCGCCACCACTTCGCCGGCTCTGACCATCATCGACAAGTCGCTGAGAGCCTGAACCGGGCCAAAGTTCTTGGACAGGTGACGGACTTCGAGCAGGGGTTCGCCACTGGTCAGGTTATTCACTTTGCCGTCCTCCGCTGAAGCGCCGCTGCGCCTGGTCGATCAGCACCGAGATGATAATCACGACGCCCACGCTGATGAATTGCCAGAATGGGGCCACATTGATGAATACGAGGCCATATTGGATGACCGCGATAACTAAGGCACCTGCGACAGTGCCCAGAATGGTGCCCGACCCGCCAAACAGACTGGCCCCGCCGATCACTACGGCTGCGACAGAGTCCAGCAGCAGCGGCTCTCCCGCCTGGGCCGCCCCAGCGCTGAAACGGGCGGCATAAAGCACGCCAGCCAACCCGGCACACATGCCCGACAGAATATAGAGCCGCAGCAAGTGCCACTTGATATCAATCCCGGCGCGGCGAGCCGCCTGTTCATTGGCGCCAATCGCATAGTTATGCTGGCCGAACTTCGTCTGGCTGAGCAAGTAGTGCATGATCAGCACGAACACGGCCGTGACGATGATGATGTAGGGGATCGAAAAGATCCGCCCGTTGCCAAGCGCCGAAAAGAACCCGTTGCTGACGGGCACAGTCGTGCCGCCCGCCAGCAGAAAGGCCACACCGCGGGCCACGCCGAACATGCCGAGCGTGCCGATGAAGGGCGGCACTTTGAGCCGCGATACCAGCAGTCCGTTGACCAGACCCGGCAGACCCGCGATCAGCACCGCGACCAAGCCGCCGAATAGCACGGCCATCGGCAGGCCCATGATCGGCCCGGCCCAGTTGATCACATGCGCCGCGACAACTGCCGCAAGCCCCATGACGAACCCCATCGACAAGTCAATGCCGCCGGAAATGATGACGAACGTTTGTCCTGTGGCCAGCAAAAGCGGGGCCACGGCAAAGATTGCAATGGACTGGACGTTGTAGGGGTTGAACAGGAACGTGCCAC
>JAYTQA010000120.1:0-4730 GCA_043746955.1 bacterium
CGGCCTTTTGCGCGCCAATGCAGAACAGCATGGTTTTGTCGGTGGTCAGCATGGCAAAATTTCCTTCAAATGCGACTGCCCAAAAGGCAAGTCGCCAGACCGTCTGAAATCAGTTTTAAAATAACGGCTCAGGCTAACTCCCATCCCTCAGGCCTTCTTTTCATCGCCCGGCAGGATGTATTGCGCACCCTCCCATGGGCTCATGAAATCGAACTGGCGGTATTCCTGGGTCAGCTTGACCGGCTCATAGACGACGCGCTTTTGCACTTCGTCATAGCGGACTTCCGTGTAGCCGGTGGTCGGGAAATCCTTGCGCAAAGGGTGGCCGCGAAAGCCGTAATCGGTCAGGATGCGGCGCAGGTCCGGATGGCCGGAGAACAGGATGCCGAACAGGTCATAGACCTCCCGCTCGAACCAATTTGCCGCCGGATAGACCGGGATCAGCGAGGGCACCATCCCCGTCTCGGTCACCTCGGTTTTGATCCGGATGCGGCCGTTGGTGTACATCGACAAGAGGTGGTAAACCACGTCGAACCGGTTGGGCCGTTCGGGGTGGTCAATCGCGGTGATGTCGACCAGCGAGGTCATCCGGGTCGCGGGGTCGGCTTTCAGGAAGGCCATCAGGCCCAGCAGGCCGTCCAGTCCGACATGGGCGCAAAGTTCGCCCCGGACCAGCGTCGTGGTCACGCCGGGGCGGGCGGTCAAAGTCGTGGCAAGTTCGGTCAGGTTCAGTGCCATGATGCCCCCCTAACGGACCAAAGTGCCGGTGCGGCGGATTTTACGCTGCAATTGCAGGATGCCATACAGCAGCGCCTCGGCGGTCGGCGGGCAGCCGGGGACATAGATATCGACCGGCACGATCCGGTCACAGCCCCTGACCACTGAATAGGAATAATGGTAGTAACCGCCGCCATTGGCACAGCTTCCCATCGAAATTACATAGCGCGGTTCCGGCATCTGGTCGTAAACCTTGCGCAGCGCCGGGGCCATCTTGTTGGTCAAGGTGCCCGCCACGATCATCAGGTCAGACTGCCGGGGCGAAGCGCGCGGTGCGGTGCCAAAGCGTTCCAGATCATAGCGCGGCATCGAGACGTGGATCATCTCCACAGCACAACAGGCCAGCCCGAAGGTCATCCAGTGCAGCGAGCCATTGCGCGCCCAATTGATGATATCCTCGGTCGAGGTGAGCAGGAACCCCTTGTCCTGCAACTCGGCATTCAGGGCCTGGGTCGCAACCTCGCGGTCGGGCCCGGCGGTATGCGCGCCGGTCGGCACCAAATTCGGCGTCACGCCCATTCCAAGGCCCCCTTCTTCCACTCATAGGCAAAGCCCACGGTCAGCACGGCCAGGAAAATCATCATCGACCAGAACGCCACCATCGAAATCTGTCCGAACGCCACCGCCCAGGGGAACAAAAACGCCACCTCAAGGTCGAAGATGATGAACAGGATCGAGACGAGGTAGAAGCGCACGTCAAACTTCATCCTTGCATCGTCAAAGGCGTTGAAGCCGCATTCATAGGCGGAAAGCTTTTCCGGGTCGGGGTGGCGCACGGCAATGACGGCGGCGGCGGCCAGCAGGACAAGGCCCAGTCCGGCTGCTACGCCCAACAAAACCATGATCGGCAGATAGTCGCGCAGAAGAGTGTCCACCCAAGGCTCCTTCAGCTGGTGTTGGGGCCAAGTGCCGCGCACCAGCCCCCGAGTTTCATCCGGTTTATCGCTAGGCCAATCCGGGGTCAACCAAAGGTGGGGCAATTTCACAAGGTGGCAAGGCATTTGACCGATTTTGGCTGGTGGGGTGGTGGGCGGATTATTGGAGCGGCCTTGTCGCGCCGCGCGCCAGCACCGATATAGGCTGCAAGCCTCTGGACCGCCGTTGTGGAAAGTCTGCGAAACATGCGCCTGATCAGCCTCGCACTAGCCCTTTGCATGCTCCCCCTCACCGCCGATGCCGAAGAAGTTGGCCGGGTTGGCGTCGACTGGACCGGCAATGATATCGTGGTGGAGGCGATCCCCGACCCCAAGGTTGAAGGTGTGACCTGCCACGTCGCCTATTTCGACCGCTCGGTGCTGGACCGGCTGTCGAATGGCAACTGGTTTGAAGATCCGTCGAACTCGTCGATCGCCTGCCGCCAGACCGGGCCGATCAAGCTGGGCAAGATCAGCCTGGCAGCGGAGGGCGAGGATGTCTTCAGCCGCTCGACCTCGCTGGTGTTCAAAAGCCTCAACGTGACGCGCATCTTTGACCAGAAGAACCAGGTGCTGATCTATTTGACCCACGCCAACGACCTGACGCAGGGCAGTGCAAAAATGTCGATCTCGACCGTGCCGCTCTACGGTGCTGTCAAGAACTAATCCCGGACGCAGGATCACCACGGCGGGGCAGCCTGCCGCACAGGACTGCCAATTCGAGCGCTTTATCGCCGGATTGTGAGCAGCGGAAATCCACGCCAGCGAAGATTACGCGGCCAAACCGCCCGCCCATTTTCTGTCCAAAAATATCCCACGGGGGTCTGGGGGTGTGAAACCCCCAGCGGTCCGCCAAGCCGGCTACCGCAGCATCTTTCGCGCGATATTCACCGCCCGTTTGGCGTTTTGCGCGGCTTTCTTGGCCGCTTGGCCTTGCTGGCGTTCGTCGGGCGTCACCGCGTCCGGGCTGCGACCCCGGTTGGCCACATGGTTGATCCCGGCACTGATGCCTTTGTTGATCAGTCGGCCCATCAGCCGATTCAGGATCATCTGGAATAATTTGTCCATCCTAGTCCTCAAAAAGTTCGCTTTGGCCGGTGGTCGGGCCGTCATCCTCATCATCTGGGGACAGACCCAGCGAAGGCAAGGGGCGGCTGTCCAAAAGACCTGCGGCGCGCAGTTCTTTCAGGCCGGGCAGGTCACGCGCCGATTCTAGCCCGAAATGGTCAAGAAAGCCTTCGGTCACCACGAAAGTCACCGGGCGGCCCGGGGTCATCCGGCGGCGTCCAAGCCGGATCCAGTCGAGTTCCATCAGTTGATCGACCGTGCCCCGGCTGACCGCCACGCCACGGATTTCCTCGATCTCGGCGCGGGTCACCGGTTGGTGGTAGGCCACGATGGCGAGGGTTTCCACCGCAGCGCGGGAGAGTTTTCGGCTCTCCACACTTTCCTTGCGCATCAGGTGGCCAAGGTCGCCTGCGGTGCGGAAGGCGTAAGCGTCGCCGACCTTCACGAGGTTCACCCCCCGGCCCTCATAGCGGCGGCGCAGGTGCGCCAAAGCTTCGGCAGGGTCGCAGCCTTCGGGCAGGCGGGTGGTGAGATCGGCCAGGGTCACGGGATCGGTTGCCGCAAACAAAACCGCTTCGACCATGCGTTCCTGTTCGCCCATCGTCGGGGCCTCGAACAGGCTGCGTTCGATCGGCTCGGGTTTGGCGGTTCCCAGATCGGCGGGACTCAGATCGGCGGTTCCCAAATCGGCGGGCCTCAGATCGGCGGGCCTCAGATCGGCGGGCCCCAGATTGGCGGGCCCCAGATTGGCGGGCCCCAGATCGGCGGCTTGCAGCTTGGCGTCGCTCATGCCGCCCCCTTTGCACGCAGCAGGAGGGGCGCGAAAATCTCGGCCTGTTTCAGTTCAACTTGGCCGCGTTTGGCCAGCTCCAGCACGGCGGCGAAATGTGCTGCGGTAGCGGACCTACGCCGGGTCGGGTTGGTGCCCCAGCCCTCGGGCAGAAAGCTGGTCAGGTCGGCCCAGCCGCCCATGTAGCCTAAAAGCCCGCGCATCCGCTCCAATGCCTGTTCCATCGGGTAAACGTGTTGGCGATCAAAGGCATAGGGGCGGAAGTCGTCTTTGGTGCGGATCCGGGCATAGGCGCGCATCAGGTCCAAGAGCGAGGCCTGATAGCGCACGGTTCGCCTGCGGTCGACGGCTTCGGGCAGGCCACGGGGGAAGAAGTCGCGGCCCTTCTGGTCGCGCGCCATCAGACGTGCTGCGGCGTCGCGCATCGCGGCCAGACGTTCCAGCTGAAAGGCGAGATGGGCTGCAAGGTCGGCGGCAGATGGGCCATCCTCGCCGGCTTCGGGCGGCAGCAGCAGGCGGGATTTGAGGTAGGCGAGCCAGGCCGCCATCACCAGATAATCGGCGGCGAGTTCGATGCGCAGCGCGGAGACCCGGGCGACAAACAGCAGATATTGCTCGGCCAGTTGCAGGACCGAGATCTTGCGCAGGTCGACCTTTTGGCTGCGAGAGAGAGACAACAGCAAATCGAGCGGACCTTCGAAACCTTCAACGTCGACGATCAGCGCCTCGGCCTCCAGCCTTTCTGGGAGCGCGGCGAGGCTGTCGCTGGTCCAGTCGTCAAGTTGGGCCATGGCTTCCATCCGGTATCATTGCCGCAAGTTCGGCCTCAAGGCTGGCGATGTCAACATCGGCGGGCGTCTTGCGCCATGACAGCGCCTCAGCCGCGCGGAGCAGGGTGGCGGAACTCATATTGCCAGCGTGCAGGGCCACCGCCTGCATCTCGACCAGATCGCCCTTGCAATGCAGCGCCAGATCGCAACCGGCAGCCATTGCGGCGGCAGTGCGGCTGGCGAGCGTGCCTTGCAGCGCCTGCATGTTCAGATCGTCGGTCATCAACAGGCCGTGAAAACCGATCTCCTCGCGGATCACCCGGATCATCGCAGGCGATTGGGTGGCGGGCAGATCGTCGTAAGCGGTGAAAACCAGATGTGCCGTCATCGCCATCGGCAGGTCGTTCAGCG
>JAYTQA010000121.1:0-1751 GCA_043746955.1 bacterium
ATTCGCGTCCCACGCAATCCGCATCCCCTTGCCGCCACCGCCCGCGCTGGCCTTGATCATCACCGGATAGCCGACTTCGGCCGCGATCTTCACCGCCTCATCCGCATCGGCGATGATGCCCATATAGCCGGGCACGATCGACACGCCAGCCTTTTGCGCGATCTTTTTCGAGGTGATCTTGTCGCCCATCTGTTCGATCGCTGAAGAGGGCGGCCCGATGAAGACCACGCCCTCGGCCTCCAACGCCGCCGCGAAGGCGCGGTTTTCGGACAGGAAGCCGTAGCCCGGATGCACGGCCCCGGCCCCGGTCGCGCGCACCGCTTCCATGATCTTGTCGATCACGATATAGCTTTGCGCGGCCGGAGAGGCGCCGATGTGGCAGGCCTCATCCGCCATCTTGACGTGCAAGGCATTCCGGTCCGCGTCGGAATAGACCGCAACCGTCGATATCCCCATCTTGCGGGCGGTTTTGATCACCCGGCACGCAATTTCACCCCGGTTCGCAATCAGTATCTTCTTGAACATGTCAGGACCTCACAGCGGGATATTGTCGTGTTTTTTCCATGGGTTGGTCAGCTTTTTGCCGCGCAGCGAGGCGAAGGCGCGGGCGACGCGCTTGCGGGTGGACTGCGGGCGGATCACCTCGTCGATGAAGCCCTTTTCGGCCGCCACAAACGGGTTGGCAAAGCGCGCTTCATAGTCGGCGACCCGGGCGGCGATTTTGTCCTTGTCGCCGAGTTCGGAGCGGTAAAGGATCTCGACCGCGCCTTTCGCGCCCATCACGGCAATCTCGGCGGTGGGCCAGGCATAGTTGAAATCGCCGCGCAGATGCTTGGAGGCCATCACGTCATAGGCGCCGCCATAGGCCTTGCGTGTGATCACAGTCACTTTCGGCACCGTCGCCTCGCCGTAGGCGAACAGAAGTTTGGCACCGTGCTTGATGACGCCGCCCAGTTCCTGCGCCACGCCGGGCAAAAAGCCGGGCACGTCGACCAAGGTCAGGATCGGAATTTCAAACGCATCGCAGAACCGCACGAACCGCGCCGCCTTGCGACTGCTGTCGATGTCGAGACAGCCGGCCAGAACCATCGGCTGATTGGCCACCACGCCGACGGTCTGGCCCTCGATCCGGATGAAGCCGGTCAGGATGTTGCCGGCAAAATCGCGTTGGATTTCAAAGAAATCGCCCTCATCGGCGACCTTCAGGATCAGTTCCTTCATGTCGTAGGGCTGGTTGGGGTTGTCGGGGATCAGGGTGTCAAGCGAGGGCTCCAGCCGCGCCGGATCGTCGAAAAACGGGCGGACCGGGGCCTTTTGCCGGTTGTTGAGCGGCAGAAGGTCGATGAGCCGCCGCGCCTCGGCCAGCATTTCAAGGTCATTGTCATAGGCGCCGTCGGCGACCGAGGATTTGCGGGTATGGGTGCCGGCGCCGCCAAGCTCTTCGGCCGTGACCACCTCGTTGGTGACGGTTTTCACCACATCGGGGCCGGTGACGAACATGTAGGATGAATCGCGCACCATGAAGATGAAGTCGGTCATCGCCGGGGAATAGACCGCCCCACCCGCACAAGGCCCCATGATGAGGGAAATCTGCGGCACCACGCCCGAGGCGAGAACATTGCGCTGAAACACCTCCGCATAGCCGGCGAGAGACGCCACGCCTTCTTGAATCCGCGCCCCGCCAGAATCATTGATGCCGATCACAGGGGCGCCGTTCTGGATTGCCATGTCCATGATCTTGCAGATCTTCT
>JAYTQA010000122.1:0-4720 GCA_043746955.1 bacterium
CTCATAACCTGAAGGCCGCAGGTTCAAATCCTGCCCCCGCAACCAAAAAAGCACAACATATCAAGACGTTACGAGCCGCCCTCCGGGCGGCTTTTTGCGTTGGTTTTTCTAGGTCAACAATAGGTCAACAAATTGACCTAAGTTGCGACCCGGCGACATGCCGTTCGCATGAAGCGGTCTGCAAAGTGAGCATGGTTGCTATTGGTGAGATCAGGTACCGAAAGGCAAAGCCGGGGCCAAAGCCCCGGCCCGCCGATTTCACGCGCTGACGACGAACTCGGTCATCATTCCCGAGGCAAGGTGCGGCATGTGGTGGCAATGCAGCATCCAGCTTGCGGCCTCGCCTGCGTCCAGTGCGACGGTGACCATGGCCATGGGTGGCACGAACACAGTGTCGCGCAGGGCACCGGCAAATCGGCCGTTCCCGGTATCGACAACCTGGAACGAGTGGCCGTGCAGGTGCATCGGATGACCCATCATCGACATGTTGTGGAAGGTAATCTCCAACCGCTCGCCGCTTTTTGCTGTGACAGGAACGTGGTCGGCCCAGGACTTCCCATTGATCGTCCAGACATAGGGTTGCATGGAGCCCGCCAGCATCAGCATTTCCGACCGTGCGTTGGCGATGACGCTGAGAGGAGTAACCGCGCGCAGGGCAGATTCCTGCGCCAGATCCGTATCAAAAGCGGGTGCGGCTTCATCCGCCAGCGCGGCCAAGCGTGGCACGTCGGCACCAGCGGTGGCGAGGACCAGGCCCGTACGTTCGCGCGCGCCCTCGCGCAGGGCGAGGATCGGGAAGGCCCCGGTTCCGGCCAGATCGACTTCAATGTCGAGGCGCTGGCCCATTGCCAGACCGAAACGGCGACCGGGCAAGGGCTGCACATCATGGCCATCGACCGCGACAAGGCGGGCGTCGGCTGCCCCGGTGTCGATCCAGTAGGCGGTGGCGGCAGAACCGTTGATGATCCGAAGGCGGATATGCCCGTTGGCCTCGACCTTCACGACTTCGGGGTCATTGAGGGTGCGGTCATTTGTCAGATAGGCGTCAAAGTCATAGTCGTTAAGGTCCATCGCCATGCCGGTCATCCCCGACATGCCCTTCATGCCCGACATGTCCATCGTGCCGCCCATGTGGCCCATGTCCATGCCGGACATAGGACCCATCCCGCCTGCGGCACCGCCGGTGATCTCGGCCAGAACCTCATCGGGAGCCTTGAACGAGAAATCATGCAGCATCATCACGACCTCTTGCCGGTCAGCTTTGGCATCCGCCTCGCTGCGCACGATCAAGGGTGCTGCGAGCAGGGCCATTTCCTGCAACGGCACATGGCTGTGCATCCAATGCGTTCCGGTCTTG
The DNA here is from genome assembly GCA_043746955.1 of bacterium. Classification (GTDB taxonomy): domain Bacteria; phylum Pseudomonadota; class Alphaproteobacteria; order Rhodobacterales; family Rhodobacteraceae; genus Stagnihabitans. The sequence continues at coordinate 1,358 of JAYTQA010000122.1, forward strand.
GCCGCGAAATCATAGCCGCGGATCTCGCCGGGCTTCAGCAGAGGGGCGGGCATGCCAGGCACCCCATCTTGCGCGTTGGGCGGGATTTGTCCGTGCCAATGGATGATGGTCTCGACGTCGAGATCGTTGGTCAGATCCACGGCGAAGCGTTGAGCGGGATCGAGGATCAGGCCCGATCCACCCGCGGCGTTGACAAGGCCGTAGACCTTGGCCGCTTTGCCGTCGATATCCAGGGTGCGGCTGGCAGCGCTGAGTTTCAGGGCCGTGCTTTGGGCGAAAGCAAAGCGCGGGAGGCTGGTTGCGGCGGCCAGAGCCGCACCGGCTGCAAGAAAGCCGCGGCGATTGAGGGATAGTGTCATCATATGCTCCGTTCGGTTCCGCAGAACCGCTGATCTTGAATCTGCCACCAAGGTGGCGCGAATTCACAGAGTCGGAGCAGTCTTTGGCGGATGGCCGATCGGGGAAGGTGGAATGCCCTCCGGCAAGTCGAAATGATCTTCCGCCAGTGCAGCGATCAGCGCCAGCACCGGAGCCTCAGGCCGGACTGCCTCAGAAGCTTGCACCCACCCGAGGCACATGATCCAGCATGATGTGGCGTCTGTACCATGGGATACGGGCATTTTGCCGGGCGTCGTCATGTCGTGCGCACCGGCCATGTCGTGGTCAGCCATCCACATTGTCGTTCCCATGGGCATCGCATGCGAGGCCTCGGTCATCGGCACAAGCAGCATCAACGCGGTCACCAAAACCACGCGAAGGGTTTGCGTCAAGACGTTGATCCAGCGATATTGCCTCATAGGCGCAAACTAGGCGCCTGAGCGAAGTGTTACAAGCGACGGTTTGACACATGTCAGTGTTGCAAGGACCGGTTGGCGATAGGGAGTTGCGAGGGAGCAATTCCGATGTACCGCATCCGTACCAGTGCGACATCGACCTGCGAGCCCGTTTGCCGTGCCCACAGAAGGATTGCCGCCATGCCAGACCCCCATGCCCACCATGCACATGATGCGATGCCCGCCGATGTCGCAGCATCGGGGCAGGCGACCGCGACTGACCCGGTTTGCGGGATGACGGTCACGATCAAACCCGATGGGCGCAAAGCAGAGTATGGTGGTGCTACGTTCCATTTCTGCTCGGACAAGTGCAAGACGAAGTTTGGGCTTGATCCCTGGTTCTATGCCTCGGGCAATGCGCTCAGGCGGGGAAAGGTGGTCAAGGTGGGCACCACCTATACCTGCCCGATGCACCCCGAGATCGTTCGCGATGCGCCGGGCAATTGTCCGATCTGCGGCATGGCGCTGGAACCGGTGTTGCCATCGGATGAACCAAGCCATGAACTGACCGATTTCACGCGCCGGATGTGGATCAGCCTCGCGGCAGCGGTGCCATTGGTGTTGATGACGATGGGTGGCTATGTCGGCCTACCGCTGCGCGACTGGATCGGGCATGGCATTGCCGGGTATGTGGAATTTGTCTTGGCCACGCCGATCATCCTGTGGGCGGCTTTGCCGTTCTTCAAGCGCGGCTGGGAGTCGCTGGTCAACCGTTCGCCCAACATGTGGACCCTGATCTCGCTTGGCGTGGCAGCGGCCTATCTTTACTCGCTGGTCGCGACCTTCCTGCCGGGGGTGTTTCCGATGGCCTACCGCATGGATGGGGCGGTCGGCACCTATTATGAGGCAGCGGTGGTGATCGTGGCGCTGGTCTTTGTCGGCCAGGTGCTGGAACTGCGCGCCCGCGAACGGACCGGCGATGCGATCCGGGCGCTGCTGGACCTTGCGCCCAAGACGGCGCGGCGCATTCTGGCGGACGGCACGGAATACGACGCGCCGCTGGAGAACATCATGGTCGGCGACCGCTTGCGCATTCGGCCGGGCGATGCTGTGCCGGTCGATGGCAAGGTGATCGAAGGCAACTCCTCAGTCGACGAAAGCATGTTAACGGGCGAGCCGGTTCCGGTCGAGAAATCCGCAGGCGATACCGTCACCGGCGCCACGATCAACAAGAACGGCACTCTGGTTGTCGAGGCGGGCAAGGTCGGGGCCGATACAGTGCTGAGCCAAATTGTCGCCATGGTCGCCAATGCCCGCAGGTCGCGCGCGCCGATTCAGGGGTTGGCCGACCGGGTATCGGCAGTCTTTGTGCCGACTGTGGTTGGAGTGGCGCTGCTGGCCTTTGCGATCTGGATGATCTTTGGCCCCGATCCTGCGCTGGTCTTTGCCGTTGCCTCTGGCGTGTCGGTTCTGATCATCGCCTGCCCCTGCGCGCTTGGCCTCGCGACCCCGATCTCGATCACCACGGCGGCGGGGCGCGGGGCGCAGGCGGGCGTTCTTATCAAGGATGCCGAGGCTCTGGAACGGATGGCTTCCGTCGATGTGCTGATCGTCGACAAGACCGGCACATTGACCGAGGGCCGCCCGCGTCTGACCGATACGATCAGCCTTGGCGCGCTGGCCGAAGACATGATCCTGTCGCTGGCGTCTGCTTTGGAACTGGGGTCCGAACATCCCCTTGCGGAGGCCATTGTCGATGGTGCGAAGGCGCGTGGCGTGGCCCAGTTGAAGGTCACGGATTTTGCCGCCGTCACCGGCAAGGGCGTGCGCGGGATGATCGACGGCAAGGCAGTGGCCTTGGGCAATGCCGCGATGATGCAAGAGTTGAACCTGGATGTGACCGCTGCTGATGCCAGAGCCGACACGCTGCGGGCCGAGGGCAAGACCGCGATGTTCATTGCGGTTGAAGGTGCTCTGGCCGGGATTGTCGCGGTGGCCGACCCGATCAAGCTGACGACAGCCAAGGCGATTAGGGCCATGCATGCGCTTGGCCTCAAGGTTATCATGGCGACTGGCGACAACCAGCGCACTGCCGAAGCGGTGGCCGCCAAGCTGGGCATCGTCGAAGTGCGGGCAGGCGTGCTGCCCGCCGACAAGAAGACCCTGATCGACACCCTGCGCGCTGCTGGCCACCATGTGGCTATGGCAGGCGATGGGGTGAACGATGCCCCGGCACTGGCTGCGGCAGATGTCGGGATCGCGATGGGGACCGGAGCCGATGTCGCAATGGAAAGTGCCGGGATCACCCTGCTGGGCGGCGATCTGATGGGTATCGTCCGGGCCCGAAAACTCGCGACCGCGACGCTCAGCAACATCCGGCAGACCTGTTCTTCGCCTTTGCCTACAACGCCGCCGGGGTGCCGATTGCGGCGGGCATCCTTTATCCCTTCACCGGGATGCTGCTCTCCCCGATGATCGCGGCGGCGGCGATGAGCCTGTCGTCGGTTTCGGTGATCTCGAACGCCTTGCGGCTGCGGCGGGTGAAACTTTAGCGATCCGGCTGGCCGCTTCTGGCATACCAAAACGCCAG
>JAYTQA010000123.1:0-28441 GCA_043746955.1 bacterium
GGCAAAGGCCCGCCCAGTATTTTGCGATGTATTTCAGCGCCTCGCCCAAGGGGGATTTGGCGGATACGCGGGCGCGGTGGTGGGTGAGCCAAGTCTCAAAATCGGCGATCTTTGGTGCTGACTGGTCTTGGCGGATGGCCAGGCGGGCTACAGACGACAAGCCCTTGATCTCGGCCTCGATCTTGTAGATCTCGGCGATACGCCTCAGCCCGTCCTCTGCGATCGGGGCGGTGCTGTTCTTGGCAACCTCATATAATTTGCGTCGGGCATGCGCCCAGCAATAGGCAAGCTGGATGACAGGCCCAGTTCTCTCAGGCTGGATCAGACGGTTATACCCCGCGTAGCCATCGACTTGCAGAATTCCGGTGAAGCCCTGCAAAATAGTGTCGGCATATTGGCCGCTGCGCCCCGGCGCATAGGTGAAGGCTACGCCGGGCGGGGCTGCCCCGCCCCAGGGTCTGTCATCCCGGGCGAACGCCCAGAAGTATCCAGTTTTGGTCTTGCCCGCCTTTGGGTCAAGCACCGGGGCTCGCGTCTCATCCATGAACAGCTTGGTGGATCGCTTCAGATCGGCGATCAGGGCATTGAACACCGGCTTCAGCTCGTAGGCCGCCTTGCCGACCCAAGCGGCTAAGGTCGAGCGATCCAGATCAATTCCTTGGCGGCTGTAAATCTGGGCCTGCCGATAGAGTGGCAAATGATCGGCCCTCAGGGGGCTTACGCGGCCCCACTGGGGCCACGGTCCCCCTTCGATTGCAGACCAACACATGCGCCACCGTCGCCTCGGTTGGCATACCGCCCGAGATCAGACGCGCCGGGGCCGGCGCTTGGACCACACCGTTTGAGCAGGATCGGCAGGCATACCTCGGACGGCGGGTGACGATGACGCGGAACTGGGCCGGGATCACGTCGAGGCGCTCTGACACGTCTTCACCGATGCAATGTAAGCCGCCACCGCAGACGCAGATCTGCGTATCTGGCTCGATCACCTCTTCAATGCGCGGCAGATGCTTGGGCAGCGAACCACGATTGGCGGCGCGCGGGCTTGGCAGGGCTGGATTTGGGCGGATCAACCGCCTCATCTTCGGCGTGGATTGCGGCAATCGCCGTCTCGATATCTTCCAGCGCCAATTCATACTGCTCGGGATCGGACTTCTCTGATCGATGCCCAAACAGTGCCCGCTTGAAGTCTGCAAGCAGCTTTTCCAGCCGCACGATACGATCTTCCTTACGCTCAATGACCGCATCCCGATCCGCAAGTGCAGCCAGTGAGGCCGCAAGCATGGCCTTCAGGGCGTCCGTGTCATCGGGAAGATCAGAGGCGTTTCGCATGTGCAAAGCATAGTAAATCCACACCGGATTTACCCTTGTAATCAACGTGGTGATTCATCGTGGCCCGCAGCTATTCCACCGCCAAAGGCGCCCGCACTTCCAACGCCCGGACCCGCCGCCAATCAAGGCCCGAGAACAACGCCTCGAACTGGGCATGGCATAGGTTCATCACCCCGTCCTTGATCGCTGGCCAAGTGAAGGTGGGTTCCTCCAGCCGCTTGTAGGCCATCACCAACCCGGTCTTGCGCCATTGTCTCTCGGACCAATGGCGTGACAATGGCTCACCCAATAGAGCAGCTTCAGCCGATCCGCCCTGCGCGACCGGAACACGAACACTGTCCCGGTGAACGGATCCTTATGCAGCTCATTCTTCACCATTGCCGCCAGCCCGTCATGTTCATCGGGCTTACGCGGCCCCACTGGGGCCACGGTCCCTCTTCATTGCCGAAATCAATCGGCTTGGTCGCTACCATGATCCGCACCCGGTTGGACGGGAAGATCATAAGGCGGCATTCAAGGCGCGAACAATCTCTGCGATCCGCACCGCAGGCGTGGCTGCATCCAGCCGCAGCGTAACCTCGCCCCGGATCATATCCAGCGCACCCGCCATAGGCGCCGGTTCTGCCACGGGGTCTTGGCGCACCAAGATCGGCGCAAAGCTAACGTCCTCAGGAACCGCGGACAAAACCAACCTGCCGGTTCGCGCCAGCCGCCGCCACTCCGACACATGGTTCGGACGCATATCATACCGCCGGGCAACCGCATTGACCGTCGCACCCTCTACCAAAGTCTCGGCAACAATCCGGGCCTTCAGGGCCTCCGGCCAACGCCGCTTTCCTTTCGGGCCGACAATCAAAGCAATCTGACTGAGAACCTCCGCTGAGCGCTCCATGGAGAACCTCCCATCCAAATACACTGCACAGACTGAATCTCAGATCACGAAGCAATGCGGAAGGTGGGGTTGGCGCACCGCTTACAGAAGATCTTAAGCGAACACGGCTTCAAGGCATCGATGAGCGGCAAGGGCAATTGTTACGATAACGCCGCCGTTTTACGTCGGGAAAACAGTCCACTGGACTGTTTTCTGATCCTCCTCACCTTCTTCAAAACCATCAAGGCCGAACTGATCTGGCGCAGATCTTGGGAAAATCGCCGCCAAGCCGAGACCGCCATCTTCCAATACATCAACGGCTTCTATAACCCGCGTCGTCGGCATTCAGCGTTGGGAGGGAAAAGCCCCTTGGCCTTCGAGCGCCAAGTGGCCTAAACGAGCACTTGGGGCGGCACAAATACGTGACAGGTCCATTGCTCCGCGAGAACCGCGGCGCGTCAACAACGCCTTGATATGCCACCCAATCTCCCCGTCCCCAACTTTCAGCGATAGCTCGCAAACTGCAGGACTCTCGTTATGACTTAGGGAACTTCCGGGGGCAGGTCAGTCCAGATGCGTAAGCTGGAACTGCGCACAGGTGCTCCCATAGCACACCGGCCCGCCGGTCCGGGCCGCGTTTATTGGATCAAAGGTCCGCCATCGCGAGATGGCACTCGCCGCACAAGCCGAGGCAGCTTATGCCTGCGTGGTCGAAGCGTAGAAGGACAAACCACCAAACCCACACAAGGCCTGAGAAAGGGGCTGTTCTTCTCCATGAATGCATCCTTCACTGTGGGTTTCACTGCCGCAGCCTTGGCTCAATGATGCCGTCGGAGGGGTGTCCACCCCATCGCTTATACTCAAGCCGGAGCTGTTCAAGAAGCAGCCATATATTCTATGGCAGCTTTTCCCGCTCCGGCGATTACCTCAAAAAATTGCGGCAATTCATCCCTATATCGACGGAATCTGCCATGTCGGGGTGATCCCTGCATCCGCGATAAAGTCTGCGATCGGTCTTCCGGCATACAACCCTTGCCGGGTCACCAGGATGGTGTCGAAGCCAGCGGCATGTCCACCCAGAATGTCGGTATGGAGCGTGTCTCCGACCATAGCAATCCGCCCGCCGCCAAGCTTTTCGGCGCCGGCCAGAAAAGCTTCGCGGAACGGTTTGCCGAAGAAGGCGGGCACTATGCCGGTGCGGTCTTGCAGATCATGGGCCCAATAGCCCGGCTCGATGGTCAAACCACCTTCGCGCGGCGCGACAAGGTCGGGGTTGCCGACTGCAACCGGACGCGGACGCCGACACAAGCTTGCCACCAACCGCTCTTGCAATGCCATATTCCATCGCGCCGACGACAGGAAAATAAAGCCCTCGGCGGCATCCCAATCCGCCACCCCGTCCGCCAGATCCGACAGCGGGAAGGACGCATCTTCAAACCGGTCGCCTGCGGCGCAGATGGCCGCCCAATGGAGACCGGGTTCGGTCTGCCCAAGATGCGCGAACAGAACGTCGCGGCTGGATACGACCTCGCCCGCGCGCACGTCCAGACCCATCTTGTGGTATTTCGCAAGCGCCGCTGCACTGGTGTAACTTGCGGCATTGGTCAGGATGCAAAAGCGTTTGCCCATCGCCCGCAGCGCGTCAAGACATGCGGCGGCACCCGGAATCGCGGTTTCGCCAATGTTGAGCACGCCGAAAGAGTCGAAGAGATAGCCATCGTAATGCTCGGCAGTCTCCAAAAGCCGCGTGGCCAGCCTGGCCGGGCCGGTCTGGCCGATGTCCGGCAGGCGCGGGCGGATCGTCTCATAGCGCCGATGGGCGTCTTCGACCGTCAAGGTCAGTGGGATATCAAGCATTCCTCGCTTTTCCTTCCGGTTTCAACGTCGGGTTTCGGCCTGGCCGATCGCCTCTGTCACCTGCCGCAGACGGGTGAACTGGTCGCGCAGCGCGGGGTATATGTCTTTATAGATATCAAACAACTGGTCATATTTTTTGCTCTGGATCGGGTTGGGCGCATAACTCTGGCCGGCCCCGCTCATCGCGGCAGCGGCAGTGGCAACACTGGCGTAATGCCCCGCCCCGACGGCCGCCAGAATGCCCGCGCCAAGGCAGGTCGCCTCGGCCTCCCGGGCAATTTCGACAGGGCGGCCAAGGATGTCGGCGATAATCTGGCACCAGAGCGCGCTGCGCGAGCCGCCGCCCATCACCAGAAAGCGCTCAGTGCTCGCGCCGGTCACGCGTTCCGCCCCCATAGTCGAGAGCCGCTGTTCGAACGCCAAACCTTCGAGGATTGCGCGGTACATATGCGCCTTGCCATGCCGCCCGGAAAGCCCAAACAGCACGCCGCGCGCGTTGCTGTCCCAATAGGGCGTCAGAACTCCGGTCAGGTAGGGCAGGGCCAGCAGCCCGTCTGACCCGGCGGGCAAACCAGCGGCGGCACATTCAAGAATCTGCTCGGCCGAGATATCCAGCCCGAACGGATGCGCGCCAATGCCCGAGAACTTTTCAACAAACCAATTGATATTATAGGTGCCGCCGCCAAAAAAGGTTTCCAGCAGATAGGTGCCCGGCACGCCGCCTGTCATGGTGCGAAAGGCACGATGGGTGATGTAATCGGCGCTGAACGTGCCCGAAACGATGCCTGTCCCCAGGTTGAGATAGGCCTCGCCCGATCGGGTGATGCCCGCGCCAAGCCCCGCCGCCTGACCGTCACCAAGCCCGGCCACCACCTTCAGCCCCGGGTTCAGGCCCAGCATTTCGGCCACATCGACGCGCAACCGGCCCAGCACCTCGCCCGGCGCGCAGAGTTCGGGGAAATGGCCTGGGGTCAGGCCGACTGCCCCGGCCAAATCGCTGGACAGGGTGAAATCCCGCAAATCCAGCACCCCAAGCGGATCGACACTGCCATAAGAGGTGCGCCATTCGCCGGTCAGGCGGTGGACAAGGTAGCTGTGCACATCCGCAACCCGATGCGAATTTTCCAAACAGCGCGGCTCATTGCGGGCCAGCCAGTGCAGTTTGTACCAACTGGTTGCGGTGTTCGGCGGTTTGCCGGTGATCTGATGAATCCGGTCGGTGCCGAAATCGGTGACCTCGGTGGTGGCCCGTGTATCCAGCCACAGCATCGCCGGGCGCAGGGCGTGACCCGCCGTATCAAGGCAGGCAAAGGTTTCGCGCTGATGGGTGATGCACAGCGCCGACAGGCGTGAGGGGTCGATCTGGCGGCAGGCTTGACCGATCGCCTCGACGGTCGCCTTCCACCATTCCAGCGGGTCTTGTTCGCCCCAGCCCGGTTTCGGTGCCGAGTGGCCATGGCTGGCGCGTCCAGTGCTGACGCTTTTGCCGGTCAGGGTCCAGACAACGGCCTTGGCGGCGGTGGTCGAACAGTCGATGCCCAGAACTAGATCGCCGGTCACGCCGTCGCCTGTTCCGCCGCCGCGCAGGCCGCCTCGGCCCGCGCCAGCACACGGTTCACCCCATCGTCATCCCACCATCCGGCCAGGGTCATCAGATCGGCGACGGTAAAGCGTTCGCGCATGAACTGGCAATTGGCGACAACCCAGTGTGTCAGATCATCCGGTGTCACCGGGTCGAGCTCGGCGGCGCGCATCGGCGCACCCGCCCGCAACAAATAGCGTGCAAGGCGGTCAGCGCCGAAAACCAGCTGGTCATGGTCGTGGCGACGCGCCCCCCAATTGCCGAAAAACGCCTCCACCTGCGGCCGGGCCGCGTGCCAGGCCTGTAGCTTGTTGCGGTAGCGTGACCAGCATTCTGCGCCGATCCGCCCGCTGGGGTCCACCTCGGCGAAGGCCGCCAGAACCTGCGCCTTGGATGCGTCAATCGGGCCGAAAAGCCGGTCAATCGCCAAGGGCGTTTCGGCCATGCGTTCGCAAAATACCTCCCATGTGGCGGCGCGGATCACCGAGCCGACCCCCACCTGCGCGCCATGCAGCCCGGTCGGCGCGGCCCGTTCCCCTGCCACCATGTCAAGCATATGGCTGAACAGATGCTCCATGCCGGACAGCGGGGCTGTCGTGCCCCCCACCCCGGTAACGATGCCGCGCATCGCCAGCGCCCGCGCCAGTCGTTCGCAGGCCAGCGGCTCGCCCTGCGCTATGCCGGCCGACCACTCTTCCACCCTGTCGCCGCAGAGGGCCAACAGCTCTAGAAGCACCGGGGCAAACGTGGCATCCATGCCCAGTTGCGTGGCCAGAAACCAATCCCCCGGCGCGCTGTACATCGACAGCAACTCGCCAAAGCCCGAGGCGTTAAGCCGGTGCGGCGCTTGGGCGATGGTGCGGGTATCGGTCAGCACGGCCTCGGGCCAGCGGCTGAGCAGTGTCGTTTTCACCCCGTTCTGCAGCACGACTGCAAAGTTATCGGTATAGCCATCCACCGATGCCGCGGTTTGCACCACCACATGCACCGGCACCCCGGACCGCTGGGCCGCGACCTTGGCCACGTCGGTGATCGTGCCGCCACCGACCGACACGATGCAATCGGCCCCGACAGTAGCGGCGGCGGCGGCAGCGAGCACCGGCTCATCGGCGTGCAGAATGGCATGGCCATCATCCAGCGTCACCCGTGTCACCGCGAAATCCTGCTGCAGCCGGGCGAGCACGTCGGCCTTTAGGTCGGCGCCATCGCGCAGGATCGTCACCGGATCCACCATCAGGTACACCTTTGCGGCTGCCCCGGACGGCCGCCTCGCCGCGTGCAGTTGCCGGGCGACCACCGCGCACAACAACTCGACCACCTGCCCCGAGATCACCAACTCGCGCAGGTCAAGCCGGGCGAACTGCTGGTGCGGATCGTTTTGCGCCAGCACGTTGCGGATGTTGTCAAGCCGGGCAAGATCGGCAAGCGAAAGGTCAAGGGGCATGGATATGTTCCTTTGAGCGCAGGCGTTCCCGTGATCGGTGGGCAAAACAGGGCGGGTTCAGGCGGCGGTCAGCTCTTGGCAGAGCGCCGGTCCAGCATCACCGCGATGATGATGGCGACACCGATGACCACAGGTTGCAGGTTGGGCGATACATTGAGCAGTGCCATGCCATTGCGCAGCACGCCAATGATCAACAGCCCGATAAAGGTGCCAAGCATGCCGCCCGAGCCCCCCGCAAGACTGGCGCCGCCGATCACGACCACCGCGATGACGCCGAGCAGATCGCCCGTCCCGGCGCTGGGATGGGCGGCATCGAGCCGCGAGCCGACAATCAACCCTGCCACCGCCGCCAGCAGCCCGGCGATCACATAGACGCCAACCTTGGCCCGCTGGGTGTTGATCCCCGACAGCCGAGCCACCTCTTCGCTGCCACCAATGGCATAGAGCGCGCGCCCGGTCGGACGGAACCGCAGCCAGTAGGCGACGATCAGAAAGACGGTGACAAGAATGATCAGCTCGACCGGTATCCCCGCGATGCGCGATTGGGTCAGCACGCCGAAATAGGGCGGAAACCCGGTCACCGGGCTGCCGTTGGTGATGAAAAGGGCAATACCGGAACAGGCCGACATGGTGGCCAGCGTCGCTACAAACGGCTGAATGCGACCATAGGTCGATAAAAGCCCGTTGATCAGCCCGACAAAGGCCCCCAAGACCAGCCCCGCCGCACAAGACAGCGGAAAAGGCACGCCAAAGTCACGATAGAGCCAGGCGTTGAACATCAGTGTGACCGCCAGCACTGCGCCCACCGACAAGTCGATGCCGCCGATGATGATCACAAGGGCAGCCCCCGCAGCCATGATCCCGACCTCGGACACCTGCGAAAATACATTGAGCAGATTGCGCGTCGTCAGGAAAAACGGCGACAGGTAGGCAAAGACCGCGCAGACGATAACCAGCCCCAGAAGCGGGCCGGGAATGGACCGCAACCCGGCCTGAATGCGCGCGACCACGCTCGCCCCTGCGCCATCAATGGTGTTCTTGATATCGGTCATGACTTGATTGCCTTTTCCTTGTTTCTGCGTGACACCGGCGGATCAAATGCCGACCGCCAGCGCCATGACACGCTCCGGGGTTGCCTCCTCCCGAGACAATATCCCCTTTTGCCGACCTTCGGACATGACCAGCACGCGGTGGGAAAGGCCAAGCACCTCTTCCAGTTCGGACGAGACCACGATGACGCCCATCCCGGCTGCGGCCAGTCCCCTGATGATTTCGTAGATGGCCATCTTGGCGCCCACATCCACGCCGCGGGTCGGTTCGTCGACGATAAAGACCTTGGGATCCTCGACCAGCCATTTGGCCAACAGCACTTTTTGCTGGTTGCCGCCGGACATCGAACTGACTGGCAGGTCCATCCGGCCGCGAATGTCGAACCGCGCTTTCTGCGCCTTGCCAACCGCGTCCACGGCCGCAGGCAAGATCATGCCCAACCAGGTCAGATTGACCTCCCAGGGCAGGGTGATATTCTCGGCCGCCGTGCGGCCGAGGTTAAGCCCAAGGCCCTTGCGATCCTCAGGGACCATGACGATGCCCGCCGCAATCGCCCCTTTGGGCGAGCGGAAGCTGACAGGTTTGCCCTTCACGCGGATCTCGCCGCTGTCCAGATGATCGGCACCGCTGATTGCGCGCACCACATCGGTGCGGCCAGCACCGACCAGACCGGAAAAGCCAAGAATCTCGCCTTCGCGCAGATCAAAGCTGATGTCCTGAAACGCCGTGCCGCGCCCGGCGCCCCTGACCTCCAGCACCACATCATGTCCGCTCGGTTCGGGGGCGTGATGCTCGAAGGTGAACTCGCGCCCGACCATTGCATTGATCATCTGTTCCTTGGAAACCGGCATCTGATCCCATTCGGCAACCAGACTGCCATCGCGCAGGCACATCACATTGTCGGCAATCTTCTGCACTTCGTCCAGACGGTGCGATACATAGATCACGCCCGCCCCACCCTGCCGCAACAGCCGGACCTGTTCGAAAATCTGTTCAGCTTCGGTTTCGCCCAAGGAAGCCGTTGGTTCGTCAAAGATCACAAAGCGCGGCTTTCGCAAGATCGCCTTGGCGACCTCGATCCCCTGCTGCGCCGCCATCGACAGGCCCTTCACCGATTGGCGCGGGCTGACCTTGACGCCAAGTGCGGCCAGAACCACGGCGGTCTGTTCTTCCATGCTGGCCCGATCAACGCGGCCATACTTCATCGGCAGGCGGCCCAGAAAAATGTTTTCTGCCACCGAAAGCCCCGGAAGCAGCCGGATTTCCTGATGGATCAGCGCCACACCACGCCCGATCGCATCCGATGGGGATTGCGGGGCATAGTCCTGACCATCAATCCACATTCGCCCGGCAGTCGGTTTGACCACTCCGGCGATGATCGCGTTGAAGGTCGATTTCCCGGCTCCGTTTTCGCCAATCAGCCCGATAACCTGACCCGGCCGCAGCAACAGGTTCACGGATTTGAGGACCTCAATCTTACCATATTGCTTGCCCAGGCCGCGGCAAAGGAGGCCGGAGTCAGCGGGTGGTGACTGGTCCATGTCATGGTTCCTTTTCAGGCAGCTTTCCCTCGCCGGACTCTTACTTCATGGCGTCAGCAGCCGGGCCATAGAAGTCGGACGGTTTGAGCTTGTCGACGTTCTCAGCGGTAATCATGACGGCATCCTGATACTGAAGCACCGGAATAGCCTCGCCCTTCAACACGTGGATCGCATCCTTGATGGCCATCTCGCCCATCGGATAGGGGATTTGAGCCATTGTCGCCTGGGTCAGCCCGCTGCGGATCGCGTCGAACATCGTCGGGAAGCCGTCGATACCGACCGAGATCATATCCTTGTTCCCGGCTCCGCGAGCGGCCTTGGCAGCGCCCAGCGACATTGCGTCGCTTTCTGCGAACACGGCGTTCAGTTTGGGATTTGCGGTCAGAATGTTCTGGGTGGCCTTGAACGCTTCGTTTTCGTCCCAGTTCGCGCTCTCGGTTGCGACGACCTTGATGTCGGGATTTTTGGCCAGCGCCTCCTTGCAGCCCTGCGAGCGCTGGAGTTCGGCGGTGGAGCCAAGCACCCCTTGCAGAATGGCGATTTCACCCTTGCCGCCCATCTTTTTAAACATCCAGGTGCACAGATCGCGTGCCGCCTTGACGCTGTCGGTCGCGATATATGTCTTAAGGTCGCCGCCGCCGCTTTCCGGACGCTGGTCCACTGCGATCACCGGTACACTGGCCGCATTCGCCGCTTTCACACCGGCCGAAGCGGCGGTGCTGTCTTGCGAGATGAACACAAGCACGCCGACATCCTGCACCAGCAGGTTCTGCACCTGATTGACCTGCTCACGCGAGTCGTTGTTCGCCGACGCGATCACCAACTCATACCCTGCCTCTTTCGCAGCGGCTTTCATACCGTCAACTGCAGCGACATAGAACAGCGACTTCTGGTCAGCCACGGCAACGCCGATGATCTTTTTAGCATCCTGTGCCACGGCCGACACAGTCAGCATGGCGAGCGCGCAGGTTGCGCCGAGCAGTGTACGCATGGCCGATTGGCCGATGGAAGACTTCTGCATAACCAATTTTCTCCTCTGTTTGGTTAGGTGATACGTCGTTTTTCGCAGCGGGATAGTTCGATGCTATCCTTCTTGTTTTTCATTCGTCTCAGCCGGGCTTTGCAACTCGGCCTTCAGTGCGGTCAGGAAGACCGCGGCTGCGGCCCCGTCCACCGCCCGGTGATCGCAGGTCAGGGACAGATCGCAAATCTGCCGCCATTCCGGCGCACCATTGTTCCAGACGTGACGCATGCTGGTGGAGCCCACCGCAAGGATAGCCACCTGGGGCGGGTTGAGGATGGCCGTGAACCGGCGCACGTCGAACATGCCAAGGTTCGAGACGGTGAAGGTTCCGTCCATCACCTCTGCAATCGCGATCTTGCCATCGCGCACCTTGGCCACCAGCGCGCGGCGGCGTTCTGCGATCTGGGCCAGCGTCAAGCCATCGGCGCCATGCACCACTGGCACCGTCAGGCCCCTGGCGGAGGCGACAGCAAGTCCGACATTCGCGGTAGCGAACTGGTGCACCGCATCATCACGATAGTGGGCATTGATGCCCGGAAATCGGATCAGCGTGCGCGCACAGGCGTGCAGGATGACATCGGTCAGTGTGATCCCCGCCGAGCGGCGGCCGAGCGCGTTTTGCATGTCAACCTCGACCACCACGTCAAACATCGGTGCCTGCCAGGCGGCGGTCATTGCCCGCGCCATCAGCCGCTCGGTCTTGCCCAGCGCGCGGGTGGTCATTTGCGGTTCAGCGCCAAGAATTTCGGCCATTTTCCTGTCCCCCGCTCAGGCGGCGATGGCGGCAACGGCCGCTTTGCCGGAACAGCCGTAAAGCCGCATCTTTTCGACCGTGGCGACGACCATCCGGCTGCGGCCCTCGGCCATCGCCTCTTCGAGTTGGCGGTCGCCCTTTGCCCAGACGGATTCGAAACCGGCCCGGAAGGCGTGGCGCAGATCGGTGTCTGCATTGAACTTGTGCACCCCGGCCGCCTTGGCCTGGTTGACCTCATCCTCGGTTAGTCCGGAAGCCCCGTGCAGCACCAGCGGGATGCCGGTGACCGCCTTGATCTCGCGGATGCGCGGAATGCTGATCGGTTCGGGCGTCAAACCGGGGATCACCCCGTGAACGATGCCGACCGAGATCGCCAGATAGTCGATGCCGGTTTCGGCCACAAAGCGGCGCGCTTCTTCGACATCGGTGTAATAGTCGGCCCAGTTCACCTTTTCGCCGACATCCGGGATCTTGCCCAGTTCGGCCTCGACCGGGATGCCGAAGGCATGGGACATTTCAACCACCCGCCGCGTGGTGGCGATGTTTTCCTCAAACGGCAAATGCGCGCCGTCGTACATGACCGAGGTAAAGCCTAGGCGAATCGCCTCGATCACCTCGTCCCACGAGCCGTGGTCCAGATGGATGACATGGCGGGCGTTGGCGCGGTCGGCGACGCGGCGAGTCATCTCGAAGGCACGGGCGACGCCCATATGCGGAATAATGGCCCGGCCGACCTGAAGGAACACCGGCGCATCAGCTTGTTCGGCAGCCAAAACCAGCGCCTCAGTGGTTTCTTCGTTGTGCATGTTGAAGGCACCGACGGCATAGCCGCCCTTGTAGGCATGTTCGATGATTGATCGGGGATCAGATTGCGCCATGGGGCTTTTCTCCGGAATTGCGTGTGGCGATGGATGCGCCGATTTCGGTTGTGGCGGTGTCAGGGACGGCACCTGTGAGAGCAGCGGTCGCCTCGGGGACGGCAAATCTTTCGATGTAGCGCAGATAGGCTGCGACCTCATCGGCGGTGCGGGCCGCGTCCCAGCCCAGGCGGGCGGCAAGAATTTCGGCGGCACGACCGAGCACATCGCGGCCGCAGGTGCCGTTCAGACCCACCATAATCCGGCGGATCAGGGCATCCGTCAGGGTGCGACAGAATTCCTGTTCGAAGGTGAAAACCAGTTCGGCGCCAATCGCCCCGCTGTCGGGGTCAAACGGCTCCAACAACGCCGGATCGTCGTTGCCCAGGGTCAGAATATCCCCCGCCCGCGCGCCGTAGATCGAGATGAGCCGGTCAACCAGCGGCTCGGAAACGCCGCTCGACGTCCCCAATGTGAAGCAATACGCCTCCCAATCCCCGACCCGCGCGCCGGGAAACAGGGTCTTGGCGGTGGTGCAGCGCGGCACCTTGAGACCAAGCTGCTTATAGACCACATCCACCGTTTCTTCGGCAAGGCTGCGATAGGTGGTCAGCTTGCCGCCGATGATCGACAACAGCCCCGGCCTTTGCGGGGCGTGATCGTGGATGACATGGCTGCGGGGCACCTTCCATTCGGACTTTTCAGGAACGAAGGGCAGCGGGCGAACCCCGCTATAGGTGTAAAGAATGTCCTGTCGGCGCAGCCCGGCACCGGGGATCAGTTCATTGACCTCGCCCAGCAGATAATCGACTTCGGACTCGTCCGCGCGGGCGGTGTCGGGGTCTGCGTCATAGCGTTTGTCAGTGGTGCCGATCAGATAGCGCTTGCCCCAGGGGATGACCAGAACCAGCCGCCCATCTGCGCGCGACTCATAGTAAACCACGTCCTTGGGCGCACCGGGAAACGGGTCCAGCACCAGATGGCTGCCCTTGGCGCCGCCAATCTGGCGCAGTTCCGCCGGGCGACGCTCGCCCAGTACGGTATCAACCCAAGGGCCGGCCGCATTGACGACCAGTTGGGAAGAAAGGCTGTGGCGCGTGCCGTTCAGCGTATCGGTGTAGTAGACTCCGCAGACCCGCCCCCCCTGTTCGATGAAGCCATCGACCTTGGCGTAGGTAAAGATGCGGGCGCCATCGGCCTGTGCGGCAAGGGCCACCTCGATGCAAAGCCGCTCGGACCACACCACTTGCCCGTCCATGAAGATGGCGCTGCCGTACAGGCCGCGCGGGTCCATCTGCGGAAAGCGGTCAAGCGTTTGCGCGCGATTGAGAATGCGGTGGCTGACCGTGCTCTTGTCAAACGACAGGATGTCATAGGCCAGCATCCCAGCCCGCACCGTCCATTTCGACCGCATGTTGTGGCTGTAGAACGGGATCATCAGCGGCACGGGTTTGACGATATGCGGGGCGTTGCGGAACAGCAGTTCCCGTTCGCGCAAGGATTCCCGCACCAGCGCGATGTCGCCCTGCTCCAGATAGCGCAGACCGCCGTGAATCAGGCGCCCCGACCAGCTGGAGGTGCCGCTGCCGATGTCTTCCTTTTCGACCAGCGCCACCTTGAGGCCGCGCGCCGCCGCATCGCGGGCAATGCCCGCACCATTGATGCCGGCCCCGATCACAACCAGATCAAACACCCCTTCCGAAATCGCCGCAGGGGCGCTTTGGTCGGCAGCGGTCTGGGTCTTGGCAGTCGATCCGGTCATCGGTTTTCTCGGCTACTCTGGGGGTTCTGTCGTACTGCGCTTGCGCTGTCCGGGCGTGTCAGTCGTCAGTCTCGATGATCGCAAGGACGGTGCGCACCTTGGCGTCCTGGCCTTCGGGCACGAGGATTTCGGTCAACACTCCGGATGCGGGCGACTCAAGCTCCTGCGTGGCCTTTTCCGCCTCGATCTCGGCGAGCGGCTCATCTTCCTCGACGCGTTCACCGACCTTCTTGAACCACCCGGTGACGGTGCCTTCGCTCATCCCCATGCCCCATTGTGGCAACAGAACTTCTACTTTCATCGCGGTACTCTCCGGCTTGGTTGCAGGGTTGGGTCAGGCGGCGCAGACGGCTTCGATGGCGGCTACGATGCGTTCGATGGTAGGGTAGAGTTGCGGTTCCAGCGCCGGGCTGAAGGGCACCTGCATGTTCAGGCCGGTGACCCTCTTGATGGGCGCCCGCAGCGCGTCAAAGGCAGCTTCACAAACAATGGCCGAGATCTCGGCCGCAGCGCCGCAAGTGCGGACTGCGGGCTCGGTGATCACCAGCCGACCGGTGCGCCGGACCGACTCGATGATGGTCTTGGTGTCGAGCGGCACCAGCGTGCGCGGGTCGATCACCTCGACAGAGATGCCTTTTGCCGCGATCAGCTCCGCCGCTTTCAACGCCAGCGGCACCGCCCCTGAAATAGCGACTACGGTGACATCGGTGCCTTCGCGGCGGATGCGCGCCTGACCAAAGGGGATCCAGTATTCCTCATCCTGAACCTCTTCCTTTTGGCCCCACAGCAGCACGGCTTCAAAGATCAGCACCGGGTCGTCGCAATCAATTGCGGTGCGCAAAAGCCCTTTGGCGTCGCTGGCCGAGGACGGGACGATGATCTTCAGACCGGGAACCGTCATGAACATCGGATAGGGGCGGTCAGAGTGATGGGCACCAGTGTTCAGCCCGTAAAACATGGCAGAGCGGAACACGACCGGGATCGAGCTTTGGCCGCCGAACATATAGCGGTTCTTGGCGGCCTGGTTCACCAGTTGGTCCATCGCCATGTAAAGAAAGCTGGAATAGGAAAGGTCCACGATCGGGCGCAGCCCGGTCATCGCCGCGCCAATGGCGGCCCCCACCATCGCCTCTTCCGAGATCGGCGTGTTGCGAACGCGCGAGCGGCCGAACTGCTGCACAAAATCGCCTGACTCGGCGCGTTGTTTGCTTTCGCCGGTGGTGCCGTAGACATTGGCCTCGACGTCCTCGCCGATGATGACGACGCGTTTGTCGGCAACCATGGCTTCGCGCTGTGCAGCGCCGATCGCGCTGATGTAGGTCATGGTGCTCACAGCACGTCCTCCAGAGTGTAGGCTTCGGTGTAAAGGTCTTCAAAGGCGACTTCGGGTGCCGGATAGGGGCTGTCGAGCGCGAAGGTCACACAGTCTTCAACCTCTTGCGCGACCTCGGCTTCAAGCTGGTCCATGGTCTCGGCGGTGGCGCGACCCTGCGCGATCAATGCGTTGCGGAACATCACGATGGGATCACGCGACAGCCACAGCTCGCGCTCGGCCGGGTCGCGGTAGTCGACGTTGATGCGCAGCCCCTCGGAATGTTCGCGGAACCGGTAGGTCATGACTTCGACCAAAGTCGGTCCTTCATCACGGCGGGCCCGGTCGGTGGCCTCAGACACGGCGGTAAAGACATCCATGACATCCTGGCCGTTATCGACCCGGACACCCGGCATCCCGAACCCGTGCGCACGGTCGACGATGCGGCCACCAGTGACGGTATGCGCCGGGGTGGAAAGGGCGTAGTGATTGTTTTCGCAAAGGAAAATTACCGGCAGCTTCCAGGCTGAGGCAAGGTTCATCGATTCATAAAGCACGCCCTGGTTCGCGGCGCCATCGCCGAAAAAGCACATGGCGACCCGATCTTCGCCCAGAACCTTTGCCGAAAGCCCGGCCCCCGCAGCAATCGGAATCGATGAGCCGGTGATCCCGGATTCGCCAAGACTGCCCACCGCGTAATCGGCAAGATGCAGCGAACCGCCCTTGCCTTTGCAAACCCCGGTGGCCTTGCCGGCCAGCTCTGCCATCAGCGGCCCAAGCGGCGAGGCCATGCCGATCGGGTGCCCATGGCTGCGGTGGTTGCCGGTGATGTGATCACCCTTGCGCAGGGCCATGCAGGCGCCGACCACCTGAGCTTCTTGGCCGATGCTGGTGTGAACTGTTCCGGGGATCAGGCCGCGCTTGACCATCTTCGAGGCGCGCTCGTCGAACAGACGGATTCGCACCATGCGGCGCTGCATTTCCAACATCGTTTCGGTTGAGGGGCCGGTCACTGTCTTCATCGCTCCGCTGATGTTTGGATCATATGTTCATTGCTAAAAACATTTGTAGCTTTTGATTTTTGATCTGACAAGCGGGAAAAATTGGTCAGGTGCAAAAAGTATAAATTTGCAATTTATATATATATTTCAATATATTGGCGAAGATATCGGCGATCCGGGCGCATGAGTCTGGTTGAAAAGTCACCGAGAGGACATTTGCACCACTGGACGAAAGCATGCGTCTGCGCCAAATACTGGCGGCAAAATGTGCAGCAAATGGGCAGGGACGAATGAACGATTTCGAAAGGAAATCCAATGAAGTGGCGCGCGCGGCCTGGCTCTATTACGCCGAAGAACTGACACAGAGTCAGATCGCCGACCGGCTGGGTGTCAGCCGCAGCACGGTGATTCGCCTCTTGCAGAAGGCCAAGCAAACGGCGCTGGTCACCATCAGCCTCGGCGTTCCGTCGGAAACCTTCGCGGCAGAACGGGATCTGGAAAAGCGCTACGGGCTGCGGAAAGTCCGCATCGTGCCCGAGGCCGTCGATGAGGTGATGCAGCGCCGCTGGATCGGACAGGCCGCCGCCGAGACGCTGAAAGAATTGGTGCGCGACAACAGCATCATCGCCGTCAGCTGGGGTATGACGCTGCAATCAATGGCGGATTCCTTGTCCGGCGAAAGCGCGAAAACCGGAGTGAGGATTGTAGCTCTGTTGGGGGGGCTGCAAAAGGCCACCCGCGGCACCAACCCGAATGAAGTTGCGCAACAACTGGGACGGTATTTTGACGCCTCAGCCACCGCACTTTACGCCCCGATCTATGTGCGCGATCCGGCGACGGCGGAGGGGCTGTTCAGCGACCCCGGTCTGCAAGAGGCGCTGGACCTGGCCCGCAACGCCTCGCTTGCGGTCTTCAGCCTTGGCGCGCTGGATGAAACCGCGACGATGCTGCAGCTTGGGTATGTCAATGCCGAGGAGGAGCGGTTTCTGCGCGATCAGGGCGCTGTCGGCGAAATCGCCAGCCGCTGGATCGACAAGGATGGCAAGGCGGTTGATCTGCCAGGCAGCATCAACCCGATCGGCATCGCGCTGGAAGATATACGCAAAATCCCCGATCGCCTGCTGGTCGCGGGCGGCGAGTCCAAGCGCCATGTGATCCGCGCCACGCTGCGCGGCGGATTTGCAACCCATCTGGTGACGGATGAGCGAAGCGCGGCGGCCTTGCTGGCAGATTGATGGCAAGCAGTGGATCATCAGCCATGTTGCCAGATGCGCCGCGAAACGGCAAGCAACCGCAATTGATACACTTGTTTAAGTAGTGAGCATATGCTTCACCTGCGTCGAATTGTGCGGCTCGACCGTTCCGCATCACCTCATTTTCGACCGATTTTCCGCCTTACGCGGTAAAGAAGTCGCAGAAAGGACGCTACATGATCCTTGGCATCGATCTGGGAACTTCGATGGTCAAAGCCGTCTGCTTTTCCATGCAAGGCGTCTGCCTTGCCACGGCGTCACGCCGCACCACGCTGAACCATTTGGGCGCGGGGCGGATCGAACAAGACTTTGAGGCGATCGTCACCTCGGTCGGCGAAGTGGTGGCCGAGGTTTGCGCCGGGCGCGGCGAGACACCGCGCGCGATCGGCATCACCGGACAAAGTGACGGGCTGTGGCTATTGGATGCCGAAGGACGTGCGGCGCATCCGGCGATCTCGTGGCTCGACGACAGGGGCAACCCCTTTCTGCAAGACTGGATCGACAGCGGCGTTTTCGCGGCGGTCTTTCGTCGCAACGGCAATGCGATCTTTCCGGGCAGTCAGGCGCCGCTGATGGCGGCACTGGCGCAGAGCAACCCCGAGGCGCTGGAAAAAGCGGCGACCGCAAGCTATCTCAAGGATGCGATTCTGCAACGGCTGACGGGTGCACGGGTGGCCGATGCCTCGGACACGTCGCTGCCGTTTCTGAACATCCAAACCCGCAGCTATGACCCCGAGATCTTGCGTCTGCTGGGGCTGGAACGCTATGACCGGCTGTTGGCGCCGGTCATGCCAGCGCCCGGTCATGCCTTTGCGCTGACCGCGGCAGGGGCGCGGCTGACCGGTTTGCCCGAAGGTATCCCTGTGCACGCCGGCCCCTTTGATATGCCCGCCTGCGCCATGGGTGCTGGGGTGCGCGCGGTCGGCGATGGGCTGGTGATCGTTGGGACGACGCTGGCTTGTCAGGTCATGGTGGACCGGGTGGACACGCAGTGCGAACCCGTCGGCATGACGCTGTGCATGCCCAAAGAGGGCCGGTGGCTGCGCGCCTTTCCGGCCACGGTCGGGACGGCAACACTGGACTGGATTCTGGGACTTGTCGGCGTCGGGGCGACAGGGCTTGATGATCTGTTGCGACAAAGCTGCCCAGGCGCAAATGGCGTGACCGCTTTGCCCTATTTCTCGGCGACGGGCGAGCGCGCGCCTTTTGT
Organism: bacterium; assembly: GCA_043746955.1. Lineage (GTDB taxonomy): Bacteria > Pseudomonadota > Alphaproteobacteria > Rhodobacterales > Rhodobacteraceae > Stagnihabitans. The sequence continues at coordinate 18,851 of JAYTQA010000123.1, forward strand.
CGACGTGAACGCGCGTGGCCTGTTGTCCGGGCTGACCACGGCGACAACGCCCGCAGATCTGGTCATGGCGGTCTGCGAATCGGTGGCCTATGCCGCCCGCCACTGCATCGAGGCGGCAAACGTGACCGGCACCCTGTCGGTCTGCGGCGGCGGCGCAAATTCGGCCACCTGGAGCCAGATGATCGCCGATGTCCTGCAACGCCCGCTCCATATCGCGCGGCGGCCCGAAGTCGGTGCGCGCGGCGCCTCTATTGCTGCGATGGATGCGGTGGGCATCGCCTATGATGCCGACGTCTGGACCGCACCCGAGGCTGTGATCACCCCGCGCCAAGCGATGGCCGTCCCCTATCAGCGCGGCTTTGCCAACTACCTTGAAACCATCGCAGCCGTCCGTCCGCTCTGGCACAGCCCGAACCGGGCAGCCTAATGACCGGCTGGCCGCAAGCCAAAAACTGCGCTGATCACCATCTGGTTGGTCGATGCGGCCCGATGACCCATCGCGCGCCCACCGGCGATCAGGCGCAACACCGGACCCGGCGAGAGGCGGTCGGTGACCTCTGCACATCCAGCCAGCCTGCCGAACGCGGATTGCCGCAACAGACCGGTCTGGGTATGCACGCGGATTTTGCCCGTAAGGGGTAATGCAGCGCAAAGCCCGCCAGATCAACGGGCCCAAGCACGTCATCCCGTTCTCGAAACAACAGCAGACCGTCATCCGAACTGATCTTTGGATCCTTGAAACGCCAACCGCACGCGACGGTCAAAACCGAACCACAAATCACCTGCTTTGCCGGCTCTCGCCGGGTGATCCCTGAAACGCAGCCTCCCACTGCCGCAACACATTGAATATGACACGTTAGTGGCATGCTGGGAGTAGAAATCGTCAGTATACTTGGGGTTCTGGGGTTCTGGGGTTCTGGGGTTCACTGGTGAACGGCGAAATTTTCAAACGGAGGTTTTCCTCTTAACATATTGAAATATAAACAGTTTAATAAAACATCGCAGCTGTATGTAATTTGGGGATTGCCAAGTTAACGCGAGTTGATACAAATGATAAGGTGGTGGTCATTTGAGCCAAACGACGGGAGGTCGTTATCTCACATAGCTACCAAGGGAGCTCACGGCAGCTTGCCGCGTGCAGAAAGGCCTTGCCTGAAAAGTCGCGGCGTTCCGCGATTGACTGGCTGGCAGCGTGACTTTTCGGGGAGGAAAACATGCGCGTGCTGGAAAATATCGAACCTCGTGAAGTGATGTTTTTCTTTGAAGAATTAAGCCAGCGGCATCGCTGTTCGCGTCACGAAAAGGATGCCACGGACTACATCGCCGGTTTTGCAGGCAAGCGCGGGCTGGTCCATCACCGGGACGATCTGCAAAACATCATCGTCAAGAAACCCGGAACGCCGGGGTACGAATCAGCTCCTGTCGTCGTGCTGCACGGGCATATCGACATGGTCTGCAAGATCGAGCCGGGCATCAAGCATGATTTCAGCGCGCAAGGCGTCATGCTGAAGGTCGATGGCGATCGCATCCGGGCCGAGGGCACGACGCTGGGCGCGGACAACGGGCTTGGCATTTCCTACATGCTGGCGCTGCTCGACTCTACGGACATCCCGCACCCGCCGCTGGAATGTGTGATGACCGCAATGGAGGAAATGGGCAAAGTCGGCGGCGCGGGTGTTGATTTGAACCTGCTGTCGGGCAAACGCATGATCGACTTCAACTGGATCGACGAGCGGCAGCTTTTGGCGGGTTGCTCGGGCGATGTGTCGTGTCGCACCGATATTGCCGCCGCGTGGGAAGTCCCTGCGCCCGGCCAGGTGGCCCTGTTGATCGACCTGCGCGGCCTGCGCGGTGGCCATTGCGAATTCGACATCCATTTTAACCGTGCCAACGCGATTACCGTGCTGGGCCGTCTGCTGCGCAGGGCATTGCAGGCGGGTGCGGTGCAGATCGCAGCAGTTGCAGGCGGCGTACAAAACAACGTGATCCCGGCCGAAAGCGAGGCGCTGATTCTGGTTGCGTCGGCGAACGTGGATGCCGTTGAGACGGCACTGCAAACGCTGATCGGCGAAATCCACGATGAATACCGCCTTGCCGACCCCGACATGCAGATTGCGGTCAGCCGCCCAGTTAAATCGGTTGAGCGTGTCTTTTCGGCCCGTGCTGCCGCCAACTTGGTGCGAACCATCGGCCTTTTGCCCGACGGCATTCTGCACCAGAACCTTGAAGTGCCTGGCAACTGGGAAACGTCAAACAACATCGGACTGATGGTCACGACCGCAAAGGGCGTCGAGATCACCTGCACCATCACCAGCGCCGTGACATCGCGCAAACATGCGGTGCTGGACCAGATCGTCCAGCTTGCCGAAATGGCGGGCGAAGGCGTTACCACGACCCAAATCGGGCTCGATGCGCCGGAATTTCCGTGGAACCCCCAATCGCACATGCTGTCTGTGGCTACGCAAAGTTACGAACGCGTGATGGGAAGGAAGCCCGATGTGCTGGTTTCGGTATGCAGTCTGGAACTGGGCATGTTCACCCAGCGCATCGCCGGACTAGACACCATCGGCATCGGGACCAACCTTTACGATCTGCATTCCTCTCGGGAAAGCATGGATCATACCTCTGCCGCGCGGGTCTGGCCGCTGATCAAGGATGTGATGCGCCACCTGGACCGCTGAATACGAAAGGCCCGCACTAAGCGCGGGCTTTGCAGACGGACTACCCAAATAACTCGTTCTAACAAGGAGGAAATGATGCAATATCTCTCGCAAACTCTGGGGCTTGCCACGTCCCTTGGGAAGAAGGCCGCACGTGCGGCGCTGATGACATCGGCCATGGTGGTTGGCCTTGGGTCACTCAATCAGGCCTTTGCCGACGCCATCGCCAAGAAAGACATGGTACTGGTTGTGTCGGTCATCAACACCACCAACCCTTACATGATCTCGAACATCGAAGGCGCAAAGGCACTGTCTGCGGCGCTGGATATTCCGCTGGAAATCGTGAACTCCGAAAATTCGTCGCAAACCGAAATTTCGAACATCATGGCTATTTTGGCCAGCGGCAAGAAGCCGATTATGTTCGTGAACACGGTGGCAAGCTCTGACGCGCCGACAATCGTGAACGCGGTGAAGCAGGCTGGCGGCTATGTCACGATCTGGTGGAACAAGCCCGATGAATTCAAACCGCAAGACGCAGGCGACCATTTCGTTGCGTTCCAGAAAATTCCGGGCATTTCCTCGGGCCGTTGCGGTGCGAAAGCGCTTGGCGATGCGCTTGGCGGCAAGGGCAATGTCGTGATGTTGCCCGGCGTGCAGGACAGCACCACCAGCCAGACCCGCGTTGCCGGTTTCGAGGCCGAGATGAAGGAAAAATACCCTGGCATCAAGATCCTGGACTCGCGCCCTTCGAACTGGGATCCGCAGCTTGGCGCCCGCAACGCGAAGGATCTGATTGTAAAATATGGCAGCGATATCAATGGCGTGTGGAGCGCGGACGATGGAATGCAGATCGGCGCAATGCAGTCTTTTGAAAATGCCGGCATGCTGGACAGCGTGAAATTCGCGTCTGACGGCCTTTATCCGACCACGATTGAAGACATCAAATCTGGCCGTGGCAAAAACGCCATCGTCGGTGAGACGTTCCACCGTGGTTACATGGCCTCTTCAGTCGGTCTTTACACGGCTTACCTCGCTGCAACGGGTAAAATCGTGCCAAGCGAACTGCCGCCCGAAAAGCGCGACAGCCTGTTTGCGCTAAGCTGCGTGAACCCCGGCAACATAGCCGAATACCTGCAATATGATGCGCCAGATGCGCCGAAAAAGTTCGTCGAACGCCTGCTTGTCAGCGGTCCTTGGGCAACAGAGCCGATGCCGCTGGTCGCCGGCGGGCCGGAAGTGAAGCCGTGATCTGACGGTTCCAAGAAAATCGGTTACGGCCAGGACGGGTGGTTCTGGCCGTAAAACAGTGTAACCTTGACTGCAATGAGAAGAGGTAAGCCATGGGCAGCGCGCTCCGCGGCAATCAAGGCAAGAACAAAAGTGCCGGTCATGTCGCCTCGTCTGCCAGCGGCGGCCCGTTGCAGCATTTCGTCAAGACCTACAAAACACCACTGAGCCTGATTTTGTCGATGGCCGTACTTTTCATCATTTTCGCGTTTCTGAACCCACGGTTTGCCAGCCTCATGAACCTGCAAAACGTGCTTTTCCAGATATCCGTTCCTCTGATCATCGTGGTCGGGACGACAATGGTGATCCAGATGGGGTCGATTGACCTGTCGGTTCAGGGGGTTATGGGGGCGTCTGGGATGGCATGGATCCTGCTATCGCCCAACACGCGCCTCGAGTCGGATATCGGGGTCTGGGCCTGGCCCGTAGCCCTTGGCATCGGCCTTGGTATCGGGCTTATCACGGGGGTAATGTATGCCAAACTGCGCGTGCCGTCTTTTGTCGTCTCGCTGGGCACATGGTATGTCGGCCTTGGCATTGCGATCCTGCTTTATGGCAATGACCTGCTGCCTACCCTGACCAATAAGGATCTGGCTCGATGGCCAACGCGGTTGACACTTGGTTTGCCTAATTCTTTCTGGCTTGCGGCGGCAATCGTTCTTGGTGGTGTGCTTGTCGCCCACTTCACACGGCTGGGGCGCGGGCTTTTGGCGATTGGCAATAACGAATCCATCGCCCGGAGCAGCGGAATACCCGTCACCCGCTACAAAATCTCAGCGTTCGTCATTGCCGGAACCTTGAGCGGGCTGGCGGGAATCCTTGCCACCATGCAACTCGGTTCCGGCTCTCCCGATGTCGGTTATGGGCAGTTGTTCACGGTCATTCCCGCCGCCGTTATTGGCGGAACCGCACTTAGTGGCGGTGAGGGGGGAGTGTTGCGGTCGGCGCTTGGCGTGGTGCTATTGATCGTTCTGAACAACGGGCTGGTGCTGGCGGGTGTTGATCCGGATTACCAGTCGGCGGTCTTTGGATCGATCCTTATCATCACGATCGTAGCTGTCGCCTGGCCGCAGCGCGGGCGATTGAAGGTGGCAAAATGACAACCGGCTCTCCTACTGTTTTGAAGCTTAGCAACATCAGCCGCACCTTTGGCACTGTGAATGCCATCGATTCCGTTTCGCTTGAAATCAAGCGGGGTGAGGTTGTGGGTCTGGTCGGGGAAAACGGTGCGGGCAAATCCACGCTGTTGAAAATCCTGGCCGGGATCGAACAGCCCGATCAAGGAAAGATGGAGATCAACGGCAATCTTGTCAAATTCCGTGGGCCGCAAGACGCGCTAGATGCAGGGATCGGCGTCGTGCATCAGGAACAATCGCTGTTCACGAACCTGACCGTTGCCGAAAATATCGACACCCATAATGCCGGCCGCACCGGGCTTAGCAAATTCGGCATCCAGGATTGGTCGCGCCTGAACCGTGAGGCGGCGGTCGTGCTTAACAAGATCGGCGTCCATCTGGACCCGAAGGCGCGCGTGGGTGATTTGTCCTTTATTGATCGCCAGATGGTCGAGATTGCCCGCGCTGTCCACGTTAATAAAACTGCTACTGTGACGCCGCTGGTCATCCTGGATGAACCGACGGCGGTGCTGGAGCAAGCCGAAACCGCCGTGTTGGAGCGTGAAATCCGCAAGCTGCGCGAATTCGCCAGCGTTATTTTCGTGTCGCACCGGCTGGATGAAATCATGCGCATTTGCGACCGCGTTTTGGTGATGCGCAGCGGAAAACTGGTCAGTGACCGTCGCACCAATGACATCACCAAGGAAGACCTGTTCGACGCAATGGTCGATGAACCGGCCCATATCGACACAAAAGCGCGAAGCACATCGCCTTTCACGGCCGAACCGGTGGTCGAGGTGCGGGAATTGACGCACAAGGGCAAATATCAGGACGTGTCCTTTGCCGTGCGTCCCGGCCAGATCGTGGCACTGGTCGGTGCAAGCGGGTCGGGACGCGAGGCGCTGGTCAGAACGATTTTCGGGGCCGAAACCCACGATACCGGATCGATTATCGTCGCCGGAAAGCCCGTTTCGCGCTGGTCGATCCGGCGGGCAGTGCGTGCCGGTCTTGCCTATGCGCCCGCTGAACGCAAGGTCGAGGGGATGATCGGCGGGTTCTCTGCCGCGCGCAATATCGCGCTGGTGCATCCCGGCCAAGTGGCGACCGGGCCGGTCCTTCGGTTGCGCCGCATGGCGCAGATGGCACAATCCTGGTTGACCAAGCTGGGTGTCAGGCCGAACGACATTTCGCGCCCACTGGCGCAGTTTTCCGGCGGGAACCAGCAAAAGGTCGTGCTCGCAAAGTGGTTGCATGCATCGGGCCTGAAGGTTTTGATCTTGGATCACCCGCTGCGCGGTCTTGATGTTGGGGCGGCGCGAACACTGAACATTCAGATTAAGCAAGCCGTCGAAAACGGTGCGGCGGTCATCCTCATTCCCGATACGATCGAGGAAGCGCTGGAAATGGCGGATAACATCATCGTCATGCGCGATGGCAAGGTTTCGGCCCGCCATGACCTGCGCCAGGATGGCGATTTGACATTGCATGATATCGTGGCGGAAATGGTATGACCGACAAAGGCAATCCCTCCGCAATTGCGGCCAACCTGCCCACCGCAGACAAGCCATCGGTGTTTGCGCGCATCTTCAAGGCCGGGTCATGGAACACGCTGGCACCGCTTTTGGTGTTCTGTGCGATGCTTCTGGTGGTCTCGGTCTTAAACCCCAACTATCTGGGGCCTATTGGCATTTCTGTCGTCACCGCAACTGCCGCGCCCATTTTGCTGGTTGCACTTGGGCAGGCGATGGTGCTGAATATCGGGTCAATCGACCTGTCCAACGCGGCGATCGGGCTGGTTGGCACGATCCTGATTGCCCTGACGCTGCCTACCCTCGGCGTTTCGTCGATATTCGTCATTCTGCTGCTGTTGATGCTGATCGGGGCAGTCAACGGCGCGATTGTTGCCTTCACCCAAGTGCCGTCCTTCGCGCTGACGCTGGGCACCTTGGGCATCCTGCAAACGGTTGCGCTGGTCACCAGCGGTTCCAACACGATCTATATCACTGAAAACCGACAGATTGTCTCTGTGCTTTATGAACAGCAGTTGGCATTCAGCCCGTTGACCTTCTGGATCGGTGTGCTTTTGGCGGTGTTCTACTGGTTCATCCTGCGCTACACCATCCTTGGCCAGAACATGACGGCGGTCGGAAAAAATGAATCCGGGGCGATATTTTCGGCCATCCCCGTGCGCCGGATCAAGACGATCACCTATGCGATTTCGGGCTTCACGTCGGGACTGGCGGCCTTGTCGATCTTGGCGCAGTCCGGCTCTGCCTCGTTCAGTGGGCTGGGAAGCAATCTGCTTTTGCCGGGCATCGCTGCAGCACTTGTGGGCGGCACCAGCATTTCTGGCGGGCAGACCAACCCGATCAACGTGGTATTCGGTGCCTTGACTGTGGCATTCGTTCCGATTGCGATCCAGGCCTCCGGGTTCAGCGCGCAGGCGCAAAGCTTTGTCTACGGGATTTTCATCATTATCGTTGTCGCCCTGACAACGGCGCGGTCGCGCAATGCGGTCATCAAGTAGGCAACTCGGCGCATGACATAAAGCATCGGCGCGGGCGAGAAGAGAGTCCCCGCCGGGATATAAGAGGAGAAATGACATGGCCACAAAGTTAGACCGTTTCGCGGATGCCAAGCCCTACTGGGACGAGCCCGTGATGATTGAATCCCACCAGAACGGGGTTCGCACCAAAGCGATGAACCCCAACACCCCGATCTCCGATGACGAGCTATATGAAGACGCCTTGCGTTGCTGGGATGCCGGGGCCACTGCGATCCATGACCACAATTCGGATTTCGATTTGTTGGGCAAGGCGGCTTTCAATGACTACATGAAGGTATGGGACCGCATCCTTAAGGCGCGGCCCAGCATGATCTGGTATCCCACGACCTGCAACAACAACCTTGTCGCCGAGGGCGACTGCGGGCTGGAGCATGTGGATTTCCTGAACAAACACGCCAATGTGCAGGTGGCCGTCGTGGATACCGGCATCGACCAGTTCGTCATTAACGAGGACGCCGAGGGCTATTCCATGGGCCGAGCCTATGGTTGGGACCTGACGCAGGTCGCCGCCCAAGTAAAGTTCTGCCGCGCGCGCGACATCGCAATGATCTGGGGCGTTTATGAACCCGGCCACCTGCGCGTCGCCCGCCACTATGTGGACCGGGGCATGTTCACCCCCGGCACCAACTGGGATTTTTACTTTGTCGGCAAGTACGGCTTGACCTCGACCAAACAAATCGGCACCTGCGGGATGGAGCCGTCGCTGGAAAGCCTGTATTACTACCTTGACATGATTTCCGAGGCAAAACACAAACTGCCATGGTTCGTCTCGATCTGGGGCGAGGGCGATTATGACTGCCGCCCGCTGATCCGCCGCGTCATCGAATTGGGCGGTCATGTGAAAACCGGGCTGGAACTGCACTACAGCCCGCATCGCAACCCCACCAATCTAGAGCTGCTGCAAGAAGTACAAGAGATTGCACGCGCAGTGGGTCGCCCGGTCGCCACGCATGCGGACGCCCGCCGCATCTACAATATTACCTGACGCAAACAGTACGGGCACAAATGGGGGCCCCCTCGCCGCGCGCTGAGGGGCCTTTTTTCGTATCGGGCTCATTCGTGCCGCCCCTTGCGCCGGGCCCAACCAGGCGGGTGCCTGTGAAAATCGGGCTGTTACTTCCAAAATCCGCCATTCACGAAGTGCGCGAGCTACATCTGATAGTAAAATTTATTTGTTTTTAAAATAGATAAGGTATTGGGGCCTGTTGACGTTCATCCGGATCGAATAACAGTAGCAGGTACTTGTTCCATCCCGGATGATCACATAGCGCCTCGCCGTTCTGGCCTGTTCATGGCAAGATCGATTCTGAGGGACGTTCAGGAGGGTCGGGTCTGATGCTGATTTCGCTTCACAGCCAAGCGACGACGACGCCACGGGTCAGGGCCTTGATCCGGGCGAGCACGGAACCCGCCCGGGTGCTGGCGGAGCGATACGGAACGACCGCGCAGACCATCTGGAAGTGGCGCAAGCGGGATATTGTGCAGGACCGCTCGCCCACGCCGCACCGGTTGCGCATTCCGGGCCCATCCGGTCAGGGATTCCGATTTGATCCGGCCACCCATTCCAATCTGATCCGGCCACCGATTCCGGGTTATCCGGTCACCCTGTCTGGGTGAGGATCTGACGCTGCTGGGCAGTCCGGTGGCGGGTTAGGCTTTCTCTTTTCACCAGAGTGAGCCGCCCCATGAAGAGACTGACGATGCGGAAGATCAAAGAAGCGATGCGGCTTCAGGCCAGCGGCCTATCGACACGGAAGATCGCGGCAAGCCTCGGCGTCGGGCATAGCACCGCCACGGATTATATGAAGCGGGTCCGGCTCGCCGGGCTGACATGGCCGCTGCCGACCGACATGACGGATGCGGCGCTGGAGGCGCTGCTGTTCCACCCGATCGGCGGTCCGAGCCGCCTTGTCGAGGCCCAGCCGGATTGGCCGATGGTTCACTGCGAACTCAGGCGCCCGGG